>JAJUFY010000437.1 GCA_029263635.1 Ectothiorhodospiraceae bacterium
CAGCGGGATGGAGGCCAGGTTCAGCCAGTCCCAGCCCAGCAGTACCACGCCCTGACCGGCGAACAGGCTGCCTACCGCTGCCGCGCTGAACACCAGGAACTCATTGATACCCTGAACCTTGCCCTGTTCCTGCGGGCGGTAGCTGAGCGATAGCAGGTGGGTCGCGCCGATGAAAGTGAAGTTCCAGCCGACCCCGAGCAGCAGCAGGCCGGCGAAGTAATGCCAGTAGCCGCTGCCCGAGAGATTTACCAGTGCGCTCAGCAGCAGCGCCAGGCAGCCCCAGAGAATCACGCGCCGGGTGGAGTAGCGGCGGATCAGCCGGCCGGTGAAGAACGACGGCACGAACATGCCCAGCACATGCCACTGGATCACCTGGGCAATGGCCGGGAAAGGATGCTGGTGATGATCCATGGCTAGCGGTGTGGCGGTCATCAGCAGCACCATGACGCCGTAGCCGATCATGCCCGAGGCGACCGCAGCCAGCAGCAGCGGCTGGCGGAACAGCTCGCGGTAGGAGCGTACCGCCTCCGCCTGGTCGATGGCCCGCGCGCCCGGCAGCGGCAGCAGTGCGATCAGCAGCAGCGCAACCACGTACAGGCCGAGCAGGCCGTAGAAGGCGCCGATGAAAGGGTCGCCGTCGTGCCAGCCGCGCGACCACACGGCGAGGTTGGGGCCGAGTATGGCAGCCAGCACGCCGCCGGCCATAACCAGGCTGATCGCCCGCGGGTGCTGCTCCTTGGCGCAGGCATCCAGCGCTGCGAAGCGGTACTGCTGGCCCACGCCGATGGCCATGCCGATCAGGAAGGTGCCGGCCGCGAACCAGCCCAGGCTGGCCTGGGCCAGGCCCTGCAAGGCCACCCAGGTGCCGGCCAGGCCGATCAGGTTGCCAAGCACGAAGCCCGCCTTGCGGCCGAGCCGCTGCATCAGATGCGCCGCCGGCAGCGTTGCCATGATCAGGCCCAGGAACTGCACGGCAACCGGCAGGGTGATCAGCGCCGGATGCATCGCCAGCTGCTGGCCGATCAGCGCCGATACCGACACCAGTAGGATGTTGCCCGAGGTCAGCAGCGCCTGCGCAACGGCCAGGCCCCACACGCTGATCGGCATCACTGATTTCTCCAAGCTGCCCGCGGCTATCCTCGGCGATGGCGAGGTCGTGCGCAAGCGGCCATGCCTGCGCTTACGACGCAATGCAGCATCGGTGGGCTTCGTTTATAATTTCGCGTCTTACAGGCGCTGTGCGGTCAGGGTCGCAACTTCCGCGGCGGCTCTTACCAGACATCGTCTTTAACCGCCGGCTAGCAGCCGTGCCCACCGTACAGGGAGCGCCCATGTTCTCCGCCGATATGACCATTGCCAGTTTCGATCCCGAACTTGCCGACGCGATCGCCAAGGAAAACCGCCGGCAGGAAGATCACATCGAGCTGATCGCTTCGGAAAACTATGTCAGCCCGCGGGTGCTGGAGGCCCAGGGCAGCGTGCTGACCAACAAGTACGCCGAGGGCTATCCGGGCAAGCGCTATTACGGCGGCTGCGAGTTCGTCGACATCGCCGAGCAGCTGGCGATCGACCGCGCCAAGGAGCTGTTCGGCGCCGACTACGCCAACGTGCAGCCGCATTCCGGCTCGCAGGCCAATGCCGCCGTGTATTTCGCCCTGCTCAATCCGGGCGACACCATCCTCGGCATGAGCCTGGACCATGGCGGCCACCTGACCCACGGCGCCAAGGTCAACTTCTCCGGCAAGCTGTTCAACGCC
>JAJUFY010000328.1 GCA_029263635.1 Ectothiorhodospiraceae bacterium
ATGGTGTTGGCGGTATACATGCCGCCGCAGGAGCCGGGGCCGGGGATGGCGGTGCGCTCCACTTCCGCCACCTGCTGCTCGCTCATCGTGCCGCGGGCGTGGGCGCCGACCGCCTCGAATACCGAGACGATGTCGGTATGGTTGCGGCCGGGCAGGATGGTGCCGCCGTAGACGAACACCGCCGGACGGTCGAGGCGCGCCAGCGCCATCAGGCAGCCGGGCATGTTCTTGTCGCAGCCGCCGATGGCGACCAGGCCGTCGAAGCCCTGGCAGCCGGCCACGGTCTCGATGGAGTCGGCGATCACCTCGCGCGAGACCAGCGAGTACTTCATGGCCTCGTTGCCGTTGGCAATGCCGTCCGAGATGGTGATGGTGTTGAAGACCACCGCCTTGCCGCCGGCAGCGTCGACTCCGCGGGCGGCCTCTTCGGCCAGGCCGTCGATGTGCATGTTGCAGGGCGTGACCATGCTCCAGGTGGAGGCGATGCCGACCTGCGGCTTGCGAAAGTCGGCATCGCTAAAGCCGACCGCCCGCAGCATGGCGCGCGCCGGCGCCTTGGTGATACCGTCCACCAGCCGGCTGGAATGACGACGCGTGGCATCCTCGCTCATTGGTTCCCCGGCGGCGATGAAGAAGACGAGGCCTGCTTGTCGATGTGGGCACCATCTCCCGGCCGGACAAGCCGGGAGGCGCGTCAGCGGGGCCAGCGGACAGAACATGCTGCAGCGCCGGTTCTTGAGGCAGGCCCGGCTTTTCGCACCGGCTGGAGTTTTCACGAACCGGCCGACCCGGTACGCTAGCGCCGCCCGATGATGCGGGTGATCACAAGCAAGCTTTACAACGCCCGCACATGGACATCGCGATCCTTGCCCTGTTGGCTTTCCTGGCCGGCTTCATCGATGCCGTGGTCGGCGGCGGCGGCCTGATCCAGTTGCCGGCGCTGTTCGGCGTGCTGCCGCAGACGGCGCCGGCCGCACTGCTCGGAACCAACAAGGTGGCTGCCGTGTTCGGCACGGCCACCGCCGCCTGGCGTTATGCCACCACCATCCGGGTGCGCTGGGCGACGGCCCTGCCGGCCGCCGTGTCGGCTTTCGTGTTTTCCTTCGTCGGTGCCGCGGCGGTGAGCTGGCTGCCGGCACAGGTGATCCGGCCCGTGATCCTGGTGCTGCTCGTCCTGGTGGCCTGCTACATCTTCCTGAGGAAGGACTTCGGCAGCATTCATGCTCCCCGGCACGAGGGCCGGCGCGAGCACGTCTACGGCGCGCTGCTGGGCATGGTGCTAGGATTCTATGACGGCTTCTTCGGGCCCGGCACCGGCAGCTTCCTGATCTTCCTGTTCATCCGCTTCTTCGGATTCGATTTCCTTGCTGCCTCGGCCGCGGCCAAGGTGGTGAACGTCGCGACAAACGTCGCCGCCATCGCGTACTTTGCTCCCACCGGCAACGTGCTCTGGCAGATCGCCCTGCCCATGGCGGCGTGCAACATCCTCGGTTCGGTGGTCGGTGCCCATACGGCGGTGCGGCGGGGGACGGGATTCGTCCGGGTACTGTTCCTGGTGGTGCTGGTGGTGATGATCACCAAGCTGGCGATGGATACCTTCGGCGGCTGAAAGGTTCATCCGTCTGTCCGGTGATCCGGGCGGCGCTGTCCGAGCCGGCAGTTGGCGCTATGCTCAACGCAATCTGAAGAGCGAGGAGGTAAGGACAGTGCCGACGGCGGAGCAGCTTCAGGCCTTTCTGATCGAGGAATTCCCGCAGGTCACGGTGCGGGTGGAGGCAGTGGGCGATGGCCGGGCGCGGGTGCGGCAGCCGATCGGTCGGGAGCATCTGCGCCCCGGGGGCACCGTTTCCGGCCCGACCATGATGGCGCTGGCGGATGTGGCGGCCTACGTGGCCATCCTCGCCGAGATCGGCATCGTGCCGCTGGCGGTGACTACCGGGCTCACCATCAACTTCCTCAACAAGCCGGCGGCGGACCGCGACCTGGTCGCCGATGCCGAACTGCTCAAGGTCGGCTCGCGGCTGGTGGTGACCGATGTCCGCATCTATTCGGTCGGCGACCCGACCGTGCTGGCGCAAGCCAGCGTCACGTACTCGGTGCCGCCGCGCCGCGATCCTTAGGTGCCGCGGCCGGGAGCGACATACCACAGATTGATTATCGCTTCCCGCTAAACGGGTGTGGCAGAATCGTCGCTTGCTAACATGGAAGTGAAGGAACGCTTGATGCCGGCACAGGGGGCATGTGTGCCGGGCTCGGCCTGGGCAGGCTAGCTGTTCGCAGGCATGCGTTGATGCGATAGCGGATGGCTGCACGTGGACAGCGCAGGGATCTTGGGCAAGGCGCCGCCCGCATAATAATCACATCGAGAGATACCAATGACCAACAAGCTCGTATCCGGTGTCGCCGCGGCCGGCCTGGTGTTGCTGTCGCAGCAGGCGCTGGCGCAGCCGTTCAATACCTTCGATCCGGTATCGATGGCCATGGGCGGCGTGGGGGTTGCGCTGCCCAACCCGACCACCGCCAACCTCTACAATCCCTCGCAGATTTCCAGCTTCAGCGCAGCACGCGATGAAGACTTCGCCATCGGCTTCTCGTTCGGCGCACGTGCCTACGACCAGGACGACGTGCTCGAGGTCCTGGATGATGCGATGGACGATTTCGATGAGCTGGCGACTTTGGCAGTCATCGCCAGCGG
>JAJUFY010000347.1 GCA_029263635.1 Ectothiorhodospiraceae bacterium
CGCCTCGGTCAGGTCCGGATGCTTCTACAAAAACGCCTCCCGCTCCCCCTGCGCAATCGTGTTCGAATGCGCATACAACGACTTAACCAGCGGCCCCACGTCCCGCGCGAACTGCGCCAGGCCGCCAGCCGTATTGACGTCTGCCTTGCTGTTCATGAGTCAACCTCCTCCCCACCGCTGCGGCGACATGATCCGGCAAAATGCCCTGCGGGCCAAGTCGCGCCCCGGCAGCTGCGGCACTATCATGGCTTGCCGCGGGCCAGTCGCCACCCTACTCAACAGGATCGACCTACCTGGAAACCACGCCATGGATATCGCCACCGGTCAACGCTTCATCGAGGCGCTGTGGGAGGACAGCATCCTGCCCACGCTCAGCGAATACATTCGCATTCCCAACAAGTCGCCGCACTTCGACCCGCACTGGCAGGACAACGGCCACATGGATGCCGCCGTCCAGCTCATCGCCGACTGGTGCCGTGCCAACGGTCCGGCCGGGCTTGTACTCGAGGTGGTGCGCCTGGAGGGCCGCACGCCGCTGCTGTACATGGAAGTGCCGGGCAGCGGCGACGACACGGTGCTGCTATACGGCCACCTCGACAAGCAGCCGGAAATGACCGGCTGGGCCGACGGCCTCGGCCCCTGGACGCCGGTGCGCCGCGGCGACCGCCTGTACGGCCGCGGCGGCGCCGACGACGGCTACGCGGCCTTCGCCTCGCTGGCCGCGATTCGGGTCCTGCAGGAACAGGGCATTCCGCACGCCCGCTGCGTCATCCTGATCGAAGCCTGCGAGGAGAGCGGCAGCTACGACCTGCCTTACTACATCGAGCACCTGGCCGGGCGCATCGGCGAACCCAGCCTGGTGATCTGCCTGGATTCCGGCTGCGGCAACTACGATCAGCTCTGGTGCACCACTTCCCTGCGCGGGCTCGCCAGCGGCACGCTGCGGGTAGAAGTACTCGACGAAGGCGTGCATTCGGGCGATGCCAGCGGCATCGTGCCGTCCAGCTTCCGGGTCATACGGCAACTGCTGGACCGGCTGGAAGACGCCGCCGACGGCCGCATCCTGCCGGCCGCCTTCCATGCCGACATCCCGGCCGAGCGCCGCACGCAGGCGGAGGTGGCGGCCCAGGTGCTGGGCGAGGCCGTGCACGGCAAGTTCCCGTTCCTGCCGGGCATGCGGCCGATGGGCGACAGCGGCGCCGAACGCGTGCTCAACCGCACCTGGCGTCCCGCCCTGTCGGTGACCGGCGCCGACGGCCTGCCGGCCATCGCCGATGCCGGCAACGTGCTGCGGCCATACACGGCGCTCAAGCTGTCCCTGCGGCTGCCGCCGGAGGTCGACGGCGAGCGGGCGACCGCGGCGCTGACCGCGCTCCTGGAACAGGATCCGCCCTACGGCGCCAGGGTCAGCTTCGTCCCCGACCAGGCCGCCACCGGCTGGAACGCCCCGCCGCTGTCCCCCTGGCTGGCCGCGGCCATCGACGCCGCCTCCCGCGCCTGGTTCGGCCCGCAGGCCGTATACATGGGCGAAGGCGGCACCATCCCGTTCATGGCCATGCTGGGCGAGCGCTTCCCACAGGCGCAGTTCATGATCACGGGAGTGCTCGGCCCGCAGTCCAATGCGCACGGGCCGAACGAGTTCCTGCACATTCCGACCGCCAAGCGCCTGACCGGCTGCGTGGCGACGGTGCTGGCCGCGCACCGGCAGCAGCAGGCCTGAGCGGGGCGGGGATCAGCTGCCGCGCTTGAAGGCCGCCAGCCGCCGCCGGTCCTTCTTGTCGGGCCGGCTGTCCGGCATCACGGGCGGCGGCGAAGCGGCCAGCTGTTCGCGCAGCCGCTCGCGGCGCGCCATGCTCTCGGGCGTCTCCTCGTAAAGCCCGGCGGCGTCCTTGGCCGAGCCGCGCCGCTCGGCCAGCCCGGTGACCACCACCTCGTATTCGAACGGCCCCTTGCGGATACGGATCTGGAAACCGGGCCGGACTTCCTTGGCGGCCTTGGCGCGGCCGCCGTTGACCTGCACCTTGCCGCCGTCGATGGCCTCCACCGCCAGCCGCCGGGTCTTGAAGAAGCGTGCCGCCCATAGCCATTTGTCGAGCCGCACGCCGCTCTGTTCCGTCATCAGCTCATCCCGCTCCCGCCATGCGGGCAATACCGCCAGGCCTACTGCCCGAAGTCGGCGCGCCCGGCACGGCCGTCAGACCAGCTTGTCGTCCGCCACCACGATGCCGTCGTGATCGGCGTACAGGTAATCCCCCGGCCGAATGGTGATGCCGGCGAAGGTCACCGGCACGTCGCGGTCGCCGACCCCCTTCTTCACGCTCTTGAGCGGATGGGTCATCAGCGCCTTGACGCCGATGTCGATGCCGGCGATATCGGCCGAATCGCGGATGCAGCCGTAGACCACCACCCCGGCCCAGCCATTCTTCGCCCCCAGCGCCGCCAGCTGGTCGCCCAGCAGGGCGCAGCGCATGGAGCCGCCGCCGTCCACCACCAGCACCCGCCCCTGCCCCGGCTCTTCCAGCGCCTGGCGCACCAGCGAGTTGTCCTCGAACAC
>JAJUFY010000013.1 GCA_029263635.1 Ectothiorhodospiraceae bacterium
CTCGTGCTGCTTGGCGTTCAGCACCTCATGCGGAATGCCTCTCTTCTTGAGCATGGTGGAGAGGTATTCCGAGGTTTCGATCGAGGTGGTGCCCACCAGCACCGGCTGGCCCCGCTCGCGGCAGTCGGCGATGTCCTCGATGATGGCGTCGTATTTCTCGCGGGCGGTGAGGTACACCAGGTCATTCATGTCCTTGCGGGCCATGGGCCGGTGTGTCGGGATCACCACCACTTCCAGGCCGTAGATCTCCTGGAACTCGAAGGCCTCGGTATCGGCCGTGCCCGTCATGCCGGAGAGTTTCTCGTACATGCGGAAATAGTTCTGGAAGGTGATCGACGCCAGCGTCTGGTTCTCGTTCTGGATCGGCAGCCCTTCCTTGGCCTCGATCGCCTGGTGCAGGCCCTCGGACCAGCGGCGGCCGGGCATGGCACGGCCGGTGAACTCGTCGACGATGACGATCTGGCGGTCGCGCACGATGTAGTGCACATCGCGCTGGAACAGGGCGTGCGCCCGCAGCGCCGCATGGAGATGATGCACCAGGCTGATGTTGCGGGCGTCGTACAGGCCCTCGCCCTCGCGCAGCAGCCCGGCCTCCCGCAGCAGCTCTTCGGCCCGCTCCTGACCGGTCTCGGTGAAATAGACCTGGCGCGCCTTCTCGTCGACGTAGAAGTCGCCGGTGTCCTCTTCGCCCTCTTCCGTTGCCTGGTCCTGCCGGCGCAGCTTCGGTACCAGCACGTTCATGCGCTGGTACAGCTCGCTGCTGTCCTCGGCCGGGCCGGAGATGATCAGCGGCGTGCGCGCCTCGTCGATCAGGATGGAGTCGACCTCGTCGACGATGGCGTAGTGCAGCGGCCGCTGCACCCGGTCTTCCTTGCGGAAGGCCATGTTGTCGCGCAGGTAGTCGAAGCCGAATTCGTTGTTGGTGCCGTAGGTAATGTCGGCGGCGTAGGCGGCGCGCTTCTGCTCCGGATCCATGCCGGGCACGACCACGCCGGTGGTCATGCCGAGAAATTCGTAGATCCGCCCCATCCAGGCTGCGTCGCGGCGGGCCAGGTAGTCGTTGACGGTCACGACGTGCACGCCGCGGCCGGGCAGCGCGTTCAGGTACGCGGCCAGGGTGGCCACCAGGGTCTTGCCCTCGCCGGTCTTCATCTCGGCGATCCGGCCCTCGTGCAGCACCATGCCGCCGATCAGCTGCACGTCGTAATGCCGCATGCCGTGCACCCGCCGTGCGGCTTCGCGGACTACGGCGAAGGCTTCCGGCAGCAGCGAATCCAGCGTCGCGCCGTCGCTGAGGCGCTGGCGGAACTCGTCGGTCTTGGCCCGCAGCTCGGCATCCGACAGCGCCTGCATGTCGGGCTCAAGCGCGGTAATCTTCTCGGCGACCTTGCGCATGCGCGCAACGAGGCGGTCGTTGCGACTGCCGAAGACCTTCTTCGCAATTGCACCCAGCATATGGACTCCCTGGAATTCCGCACCGTCCGATGGACCTGCGTTCTGCTCGCGGCGAAAGGGGCTTACTATAGCCTATCGGACGTGTTTTTTGAGGACGCGCTGTCACGCGCGCATGATGAATGAAGGCTAAGACGGCGGCGGAGCATGGGTTCAGACGGCCACTGGCGGTCTCGGGTACGGCACGCGGACTGATCGAGCAGGCGCGCCGCCTGGAGGCGGCTCGGTCGGCCCTGGCGGACCGGCTGCCGACCGAGCTGCGGGAAGGCTGGCAGCTGGCGCGGCTGGACGCGGACACCCTGGTGATCGTGGCCGATTCGGCGGGCCGCGCGACCCGGCTGCGCTACGCCCGCTCGGCTCTGCTGAGCGCCGCGCAGGGCTGCATCGGCGCCCGCCCGCGGGCGTTTTCGGTCAAGCTTGCGCCGCCGCCGCGGGCGCCACGACCGGTCGAGCGAGCGCGCCTGACGCCGGCGGCCGCGGCCTGTCTACGTCAGGCGGTGGCGGGGATGGAGGACGAGCGACTGCGTCAGGCACTGCTGCGCCTGGCGCGACGCGCGGAAGAGTAGCTGGCTAGCCGACAGCGGCGATCGGCTGGTCGAAGCTGATCGGCGACAGCGCGTCATCCGGGAAAGTGACTTCTTCCCAGGCCTCGGCGTCGGCCAGCAGCGCCCGCAGCAGCTTGTTGTTGAGGGCATGACCGGACTTGTAGCCGGTAAAGGCGCCGATCAGGCTGTGGCCGAGCAGGTACAGGTCGCCGATGGCATCGAGGATCTTGTGCTTGACGAACTCGTCGCGGTAACGCAGCCCGTCCTCGTTGAGTACCCGGTAATCGTCGACCACCACGGCATTGTCGAGGCTGCCGCCGAGCGCCAGTTGCCGGCTCTGCATCCACTCGAGGTCGCGCATGAAGCCGAAGGTACGGGCGCGGCTCACTTCCTTGACGAAGGAGGTGGTGGAGAAATCGATGGTCGCGGTCTGATCCAGCGTCTTGAACAGCGGGTGGTCGAAGTCGATGGTGAAATTGACCTTGAAGCCTTCGTACGGCTCGAAGGTGCACCACTTGTCGCCGTCTTCGACGCGGATCGGCTTCTTGATCCGAATGAAGCGCTTGAGCGCATCCTGCTCGTGGATGCCGGCAGAACGGATCAGGAATACGAACGGACCGGCGCTGCCATCCATGATCGGCACTTCCGGCGCGCTCAGGTCGACATAGGCATTGTCGATGCCCAGCCCCGCCATGGCCGAGAGCAGATGCTCGACAGTGGAGACACGAACGTCGTCCTGGATCAGGCAGCTCGACAGCTGGGTATCGCCCACGTTGAACGCATGCGCCTTGATTTCCGGGCTGCCGGGCAGGTCGGTGCGGCGGAACACGATGCCCGTGTTCGGCGCTGCGGGGCGCAGGGTCAGATAAACCTTGTCGCCGGTGTGGAGGCCGACGCCGGTCGCCCGGATGCTGTTCTTGAGAGTGCGCTGCCGCATCATCGATCCCGTTCTGGTGCTGTTTGGAGTGCTGCCTGCAATCGCTGGTGACCGGCGTGGCGGGCGTAGTCTGCCGTATTCTGCATCATGCAGCGCAGCAATCTTAGATGAATTTCACATTGTTGTAAAAAAGTATCGAGTTGCCACAAAAAACGGCGGGCCTGTTGGCCCGCCACAACACAATGCGGTTCGAGCGAGTGGAGGCGGACGCCGTCAGTCGGCCTGACGGCGCAGGAAAGCCGGGATGTCCAGATAGTCAAGATCGCCATCGGCACCCTCCGGATAGCGATCGCCCGCCGCCCGCTTGCGGATCACGGTCGGCCGGTCCAGCTTGCCGTAGTCGATCTCGCCGCTTGGCTTCTTGGCCGGCACGACCGCCTGCACCTGCGGCACCGGCTGCCGCTGGATGCCGGGATGCTGCAGACCGGTGGCGACCACGGTCACCCGCAGCTCGTCCTCCAGCTCCGGATCGATCACGGTACCGACCACCACGGTGGCGTCTTCCGAGGCGAAATCCTTGATGGCGTTGCCGACCTCGTCGAACTCGCCGATCGACAGGTCCAGACCGGCGGTGACATTCACCAGAATGCCGCGGGCGCCTGCGATGTCGACGTCTTCCAGCAGCGGCGAGGCAATCGCCCGCTCGGCCGCCTCGCGGGCCCGGCCTTCGCCGCGCGCCACGCCGGTGCCCATCACCGCCATGCCCATCTCCGACATCACGGTGCGGACGTCGGCGAAGTCGACGTTGATCAGTCCGGGCCGGGTGATCAGTTCGGCGATCCCCCTTACCGCCCCCAGCAGCACATCGTTGGCAGCCTTGAAGGCGTCCAGCAGGCTCATGTTCTTGCCGAGCACGGACAGCAGCTTTTCGTTGGGGATGGTGATCAGCGAGTCGACATGCTTGGTCAGCTCCTCGATCCCCTCCATCGCCACCCGCATGCGCTTGGCGCCTTCGAAGGGAAACGGCTTGGTCACCACCGCCACCGTCAGGATGCCGAGCTCCTTGGCGACCTCCGCGACCACCGGCGCCGCACCGGTGCCGGTGCCGCCGCCCATGCCGGCGGTGATGAACACCATGTCCGCCCCTTCCAGCGCCTCGGCGATGCGGTCACGGTCCTCCACCGCCGCCTCGCGGCCGACGCTGGGATTGGCGCCGGCGCCAAGCCCCTTGGTGACGGCCGTCCCCAGCTGCAGGGTGGTACGCGCGCTGCTGTTCCTCAAGGCCTGGGCGTCGGTGTTGGCGCAGATGAAATCGACGCCTTCGATATCGGCGGTCACCATGTGCTCGACAGCATTGCCGCCGCCGCCGCCGATGCCTATGACCTTGATGACCGCGTTCTGACTGTAGGAATCCATCAGCTCGAACATGTTATTGCCTCCATTTTTATCGCTGCGACCCGCATTCGACCACTCGTTGGGCGACCGCTAGAAGTTGCCCTGGAACCACCCTTTCATCCGATTCCACATGCCGGGCATCCCGGTCTCCCCCTTGAATCCCCGCAGTTCATGCCCGCGGTTATGCGCGCCGAAGTGCAGCAGCCCGACACCTGTCGAATAAATCGGATTGCGCACCACGTCCGCCAGCCCGGCGACGTTCTGGGGCACGCCCAGCCGTACCGGCATGTGGAACACTTCTTCTGCCAGTTCGATCACGCCTTCCATCTTCGCCGAGCCGCCGGTCAGCACGATGCCGGCGGCGATGAGGTCCTCGAACCCGCTGCGGCGCAGCTCCGCCTGCACCAGGTTGAACAGCTCCTCGTAGCGGGGCTCGACCACCTCGGCCAGGGTCTGGCGTGACAGGCGCCGCGGCGGCCGGTCGCCGACCGACGGCACCTCGATGGCATCCTCGGCCGAGGCCAGCTGCGACAGCGCGCAGGCGTACTTGATCTTGATGTCCTCGGCGTGCTGGGTCGGGGTCCGCAGCGCCACCGCGATGTCATTGGTGACCTGGTCGCCGGCAATGGGGATCACTGCCGTATGGCGGATCGCCCCCTCGGTGAACACGGCGATGTCGCTGGTGCCGCCGCCGACGTCCACCAGGCACACGCCGAGCTCCTTCTCGTCCTCGGTGAGCACGGCATAGCTCGAGGCCAGCTGCTCCAGAATGACGTCGTCGACCTCCAGCCCGCAGCGGCGCACGCACTTGATGATGTTCTGGGCGGCGCTCACCGCGCCGGTGACCATGTGCACCTTGGCTTCCAGCCGCACGCCGGACATGCCGACCGGCTCCTTGATCCCTTCCTGGGTATCGATGATGAATTCCTGCGGCAGGATATGGAGGATCTTCCGGTCGGCCGGGATCGCCACCGCCCGGGCGGCATCGATCACCCGCTCGACATCGGCCGGCGTCACTTCCCGGTCGCTGATGGCGACAATGCCGTGCGAATTGAGGCTGCGGATGTGGCTGCCGGCGATGCCGGTGAGCACCGAATTGATCTGGCAACCCGCCATCAGCTCGGCTTCCTCGACGGCCCGCTGGATGGACTGCACCGTCGACTCGATGTTCACCACGGCGCCCTTCTTCATGCCCCGTGACGGATGCGAGCCGATGCCCACCACCTCGATCACGCCGCGCGGCGTCAGCTCGCCGACGATGGCGACCACCTTGGAGGTGCCGATATCCAGCCCCACCAGTAGATTCTTTTCGGATTTCCTGCTCATTGCCTGTTCCCCGAACCCTGTGGTGCGGCGCCTGTCCACGCCAGCGCAAAACCATTCGGATACCGCAAATCCACCCGCGCCAGTTGCGCGTTCGCCGGCGCCTTGATACGCGGCAGCGCCCGTGCGAAACGCTCGGCAGCCGCATCGTCCGCATCCACCCCCAACTGCATGGTCGCGCCGTCTCGCAGCACCGCGCTCCAGGCACGGCGTTCGTCGAGCCGCAGCGCCGCCAGCTCCAGGCCGGCTTCCGCCAGGATCGCCTGCAGTCGCCTGAACCGCTGCCAGACCAGCCGGGCGCTGTCTGCCGGCCCTTCCAGCACCGGCAGTCCGGCCGGTACCGTCTCCGCCGGGGGATGAAACAGCTCGCCCTGCTCGTCTATCAAACCCTTGTTCCAGTGCGCCACCGCCACCCGCTCCACCACGCCGATCACCAGCGTGTCCGGCCAGTGGCGGCGGACCGTCGCCGTCGCCACCCAGGGCAGCTGTTCCACTGCCTCGCGTACCCCCGCGACATCCAGCGCCAGCAGCCCGCGGTCGAGGTAGGGCAGGATGGCCTGGCGCAGCTCCGCCTCCTCAACCCGCACCAGCCGGCCGTCCAGCCGCACCACCTCCAGCGGGAAACGCTCCGGCGCCGACAGCCACAGCCCGCCCAGCGCCAGCGTGCCGGCGGCCGCCAGCAGCCCGAGCGTGGCCGCGACCTGTCGCAGCCGGCGCAGCAGGGTGGGCGAAACCGGAGCAGCCAGCGCCATCCGTCGCCTACCTCGTGCGCTCGCTGGTCAGCAGCACCTGCCAGACCAGCTCTTCGAAGCTCATGCCCGCCGCGCGGGCGGCCATGGGCACCAGCGAATGGTCGGTCATGCCCGGCACGGTATTGACCTCCAGCAGCCAGGGCCGGCCATCGCCGTCGCGCATCAGGTCGACGCGCCCCCAGCCGTAGCAGCCGGCCTGCCGGAACGCCTCCAGCGCCAGGGCCTGCAGCTGCGCCTCCTCCTCCGCCGCCAGGCCGCAGGGGCAGTGGTAGCGGGTACTGTCGGCGCGGTACTTGGCTTCGTAGTCATAGAAGCTGCGCGGGGTCTCCAGCCGAATCACCGGCAGCGCCCGCTCGCCGAGAATGGCGATGGTGAATTCCTGGCCTTCGATCCAGCGCTCGGCGATCACCTGGCTGTCGTACTCGGCCGCCGTCCGATACGCCTGCTCCAGCTCGGACACGCTTGCCACCTTGGCCATGCCGATGCTGGAACCTTCCCGGCTCGGCTTGACCATGACCGGCGTCCCCAGCGTCTCCAGCACGCCGGCCCAGTCGGTGCCGGCCTGCAGATGGACGAATTCCGGGGTGGGCAGGCCGGCACCGCGCCACACCAGCTTGGTGCGCAGTTTGTCCATGCCCAGCGCCGAGCCCAGCACGCCGGTTCCGGTATAGGGCACGCCGAACGATTCCAGCGCTCCCTGCAGCACGCCGTCTTCGCCGCCGCGGCCGTGAACGATGATGAAGGCGCGGTCGAAACCGGCGAGCCGCTCGATCCCGTCATCGCGCGGGTCGACCGGCGTCACGTCCACTCCCAGTTCCCGCAGCGCGGCAAGCACCATCGCGCCGCTATTGAGCGACACTTCGCGCTCGGCCGCCCAGCCGCCCAGGACCAGGGCGACCCGGCCCATGGCCTTGACCCGTTCCGGAGTAATCCGCGTCATGACTGCATAACCTTCCCGGCGCATCGAGCGCCTCTCTTCCCCTGCACTCCCAGGCCGCTGCCGGCCTGGCCCGGCTCATGAGCGAGCATTGCGCTGGCCGCGCCGCTTTCCTGACCTGCCGTCATCGGTCGCCCTCCGCGCCGCTGCGCTGGCGTAGAATCAGCCCCAGGTTGCCGATGTTGCCGGCTCCCATGGCCAGCACCAGGTCGCCGTCCTGGACGATGCGCGGCAGCACCTCGACCAGCTCGTCGACGCCCTCGACGAAAACCGGATTGACGTGGCCGCGGGCGCGGATGGCGCCGGCCAGGGCCCGGCCGTCGGCACCGGCGATCGGCGCCTCGCCGGCCGGATAAACCTCCGAAAGCACCAGCGCATCGACGTCCGACAGGACCCGCACGAAGTCCTCGAACAGGTCGCGGGTGCGGCTGTAGCGGTGCGGCTGGAAGGCCAGCACCAGCCGGCGGGTCGGATAGGCGGCGCGCGCCGCCTGCACGGTGGCAGCGATCTCGCGCGGGTGGTGGCCATAGTCGTCGACCAGCAGCACGCGCCGGCCGTCGAGGTCGAATTCGCCGTAGGACTGGAACCGGCGGCCGACGCCACGGAAGCCGGACAGCGCCTCCTGAATGGCCTGCTCGGACACCCCCAGCTCATGGGCGATGGTGACCGCCGCCAGGGCGTTCAGCACGTTGTGCCGACCGGGCAGGTTGAGGTCGATCTCCATCGCCAGCCCGTCCTTGCCCTCGACCCGGAAACGGGTGCGGGTGCCCTCGTAGCGGACATCCAGGGCCCGCATGTCGACACCGTCATCGAAGCCGTAGGTGCGCAGCGGCCGCCCCACCTCGGCCGCCAGCTCGCGCACCACCGGATCGTCGACGCACAGCACCGCCAGACCGTAGAACGGCAGGTGATGGAGGAATTTCAGGAAGGTCGAACGCAGGTGGCCGAAATCGCCGCCGTAAGTGCTCAGATGATCGGCATCGATATTGGTGACGATCGCCATCATCGGCTTCAGATACAGGAACGAGGCATCGCTCTCGTCCGCCTCCGCCACCAGGAACCGCCCGGCACCCAGCCGCGCGTTGGCATTGGCGCTGTTGAGCCGGCCGCCGATGACGAAGGTCGGGTCCAGTCCGCCTTCGGCCAGCAGGCTCGCGACCAGGCTGGTGGTGGTGGTCTTGCCATGGGTGCCGGCCACGGCGATGCCGTAACGGAAGCGCATCAGCTCGGCCAGCATCTCCGCCCGCGGCACCACCGGCACCCGGCTCTGGCGGGCGGCGACCACCTCGGGGTTGTCGGCACCGACGGCGCTGGACGTCACCACCGCATCGGCACCGGACACGTTCTCCGGCCGGTGGCCGAGCACGATCCGGGCGCCGAGGCCGGCCAATCGCCGGGTCATCGGGCTCTCTTTGAGATCCGAGCCGCTGACGACATAGCCGAGATTCAGCAGGACCTCGGCAATGCCGCCCATGCCGGCGCCGCCAATCCCGACGAAGTGCACGTGACGGACCCGGCCCATCGCGCCCAGGACCCCGTGATCAAACGCTTTCACAGGCGCGTTCATCGCGCCACCTCCAGACAGTGTTGCGCTACCCTGGCCGCCGCATCCGGCATGCCCATGGCCCGCGCATTGGCGGCCATGGTCTGCAGATGCGCGCGATCACCGAGCAGCTCGGTCATGACCGTCGCCAGGCGATCAGCCGTCAGATGATCCTGCGGGAACAGCACGCCCGCATCGCGCGCCACCAGGTGCCGGGCGTTGGCGGTCTGGTGGTCGTCGACCGCGAACGGGAACGGCACGAGCACCGCCGGCACCCCGGCGGCGGCAAGCTCGGCGACGGTCAGCGCGCCCGACCGGCAGATCGCCAGATCCGCCCAGGCGTAGGCCGCCGCCATCTCGTCGATGAAAGGCACCACCCGGGCAGCCACGCCGTGCTGCGCATACAGGGCGCGGGTCGCCTCCACCTGCTCGCTGCCGGTCTGATGCCAGACTTCCGGCCGTAGCCGAGGATCGAGCCGGGCCAGGGCGGCAGGGACGGCCTCGTTGAGCGCCGCAGCGCCCTGACTGCCGCCGAGTACCAGCAGCCGCAGCGGCTCATGGCTGTCGCGGACACGCGCATCCGGGGGAGGAACGGCAGCAATGGCTGCCCGCACCGGGTTGCCGGTGTGCACGGCCTTGCCGGTCTCCTCCAGCACGCCGCTGAACCCCGTCATGACCCGCACCGCCAACGTGGCGAGTTTCTGGTTGGTGAACCCCGGAATGGCGTTCTGCTCATGGATCAGCAGCGGAACGCCCAGCAGCCGGGCAGCCGCAGCCGCCGGGCCGGACACGTAGCCGCCCATGCCGAGCAGCGCCCGAGGCCGGTGGCGGCGCATGGCCTGCAGCGCCTGCAGGGTGCCGCGCGCAATCATCCAGGGCGAGGTCAGCCAGCCGCTCAGGCCGCGGCGGCGCAGACCGCGGACGTCCAGCCACTCGATCGGAATCTCGGCGGCCGGCACCACCCTGGCCTCCAGGCCACGGCGGGTGCCCAGCCACACCACGGGCACGCCCTGCGCGCGCAGCTCCTCGGCCACGGCGAGCCCAGGAAACACGTGGCCGCCGGTGCCGCCGGCGGCGATCATCACAGGCTGCTGCGAGGCACTCATCGGTATTCTCCCGGCAGCGGTTGGGCGCTGACGGTGGTCAGCTGCAGCTCGACGCTGGTCCGCAGCAGCAGTGCCAGCGCCAGCAAAGTCGTTATCAGGCTGCTGCCGCCGTAGCTCATCAGCGGCAGGGTCAGACCCTTGGTCGGCAGCAGGCCCATGTTGACGCCGATGTTCACGAACGACTGCAGTCCGAACCACAGGCCGATGCCATAGGCCAGATAGCCGCCGAACGGCAGCCCGTTGCGAAGGCAGCGGCTGCCGATCATGAAGGCCCGCAGCACCACGTAGCCATACAGGCCGATCAGGCCGACCACGCCGACCAGGCCGAACTCCTCGGCGAACACGGCGAACAGGAAATCGGTGTGCGCCTCCGGCAGGTAGAACAGCTTTTGCACGCTGCCGCCCAGGCCCACCCCCAGCCATTCGCCGCGGCCGATGGCGATCAGCGACTGGGTGAGCTGGAAGCCGGATGCGAACGGATCCTGCCAGGGATCGATGAAGGTGGTCAGGCGCATCCAGCGGTAAGGGGAAGCCACGATCAGCAGGCTGCCGACTGCGGCGACCAGCCCGCCGAGCAAGGCGAAGCGCCAGAGCGGCACCCCGGACAGGAACAGCATGCCCATGCCGGTGGCGGCCAGCACCACGGCGGCACCGAAATCCGGCTCCAGCAGCAGCAGCAGACCGGCGAAGGCGATGCATCCCATCGGCAGCAGGAATGCCAGCATGCGGCTACGCACCGCTTCCTCCCGCCGCACCAGATAATCGGCCAGGTACAGCAGGATCAGCAGCTTGGCGACTTCGGAGACCTGAAGGTTGAACACTCCCAGGGGGATCCAGCGCACCGCGCCGTTGACCTCGCGGCCGATCCCGGGCACCAGCACCAGCCCCAGCAGCAGGTAGGCAATGATCAGCAGCGGCATGCTGATCCGCTGCCAGTTCTCCAGGCGGACATGCAGCACGGCAGCAGCCAGCGCCACGCCGATGCCGAAGAACAGCAGCTGCCGCTTGAAGTAGTGGAACGCATCCCCGGTCTGGCGCTCGGCCAGCGACACCGAGGCCGACATCACCATCACCAGTCCCAGGACGGCAATGACGGCCATCACCGCCAGCAGCCGACGGTCAATGTTGGCCCACAGCGCCAGCCCTGCGCGGCTGCGCCGGCCAGGGCGCATTTCAGCGATGGCAGTGGTCATAGCGCCCACCTCCGTACCGCCTCCCGAAACGCATCGCCGCGCTGGACATAGTCGCTGAACATGTCGAAGCTCGCGCAGGCAGGCGACAGCAGGACCGCGTCGCCGGGCTGGGCCAGCGCCCGCGCCTGCCGCACGGCATCCTCCATGTCGCCGGCACGCACCACCGGCACGACACCGGCCACGGCATCTTCGATCAGCGCCGCATCGCGTCCGATCAGCACCGCTGCGCGGGCCTTGCCGGCCAGGATGGCGCGCAAGGGGCTGAAGTCCTGCCCCTTGCCGTCGCCGCCGGCGATCAGTACCAGCGGCCGCTCCAGGCCGGCCACGGCGGCGACGGTGGCGCCGACGTTGGTGCCCTTGGAATCGTTGTACCAGGACACGCCGCCCGCCTCCCCGATCCATTCGGTGCGATGCGGCAGGCCGGTGAACTCCCGCAGCGCAGCGGTCATGGCCGCCAGCGGCAGGCCGGCCGCGTCGCCCAGCGCCAGCGCCGCCAGCGCATTGGCGATGTTATGGCGGCCGCGAACGCGCAGCGCGGCGGCCGGCATCACCGGCTGCCGGCCTTGCATCAGCCATTCCTGACCTTCCAGCCTGGCGAGGCCCCAGCCGCCCTCCGGCACCTCTCCCTGGATGCTGAAGGCCACGCTGCGGCCTGTCCGGGGCATGGCCATGACCAGCGGATCGTCCGCATTGACGACACAGACCGCGGCGCCCTTGAAGATCCGGGCCTTGCTGGCGGCGTAGTCGGCGAGCGAGCCGTAGCGGTCCATGTGATCGGCGCTGACATTGAGCACCGCGGCAGCCGCAGGCGCCAGGCTGGTGGTGGCTTCCAGCTGGAAGCTGGAGAGTTCCAGCACGTAGAGGTCGGCAGCCGGATCGAGCAGATCCAGCGCCGGCGTGCCCAGGTTGCCGCCGACCCCTGCCCGGCGACCGGCATGGTTCGCCATCTGGCCGACCAGGGTGGTGACCGTGCTCTTGCCGTTGGACCCGGTCACCGCGACGATCGGCGCAGCGGCCACGCCGGCGAACAGTTCGATCTCGCTCAGCAGCGGCACGCCGCGCTCGGCCGCCTCGGCCAGCGCCGCCTCCGCCAGCGACACTCCGGGGCTGACGATCACGCGCGCGGCACGCGCCAGCAGGGCGCGGTCGAAACCACCCAGTGCCAGCGGCAGCCCGGGCAGCTCCTGCTGCACGCGGGCGAGCTCGGGCGGCGCGGCGCGACTGTCGGTGACGGCCACTTCGGCACCCTGCGCGCGCAGAAAGCGGGCGCAGGCGAGCCCGGTCTTGCCGAGCCCGACCACTACCGTCAGTCCTGGATACGCCGCAGCTGCCATCTGTCTCACCGGATCTTCAGGCTCGCCAGCCCGATCAGGACCAGGATCACCGTGATGATCCAGAACCGCACGATCACGCGCGGCTCGGGCCAGCCCTTGAGTTCGAAGTGATGATGGATGGGCGCCATGCGGAAGATGCGCTTGCCGGTGAGCCTGAACGACGCCACCTGCAGCATCACCGACACCGTCTCCAGCACGAAGATGCCGCCCATGATGAACAGCACCAGTTCCTGCCGCGCCAGCACCGCCAGCAGGCCGAGCGCCGCTCCCAGCGCCAGGGCGCCGACGTCGCCCATGAACACCTGCGCCGGATAGGCGTTGAACCACAGGAAGCCCAGCCCGGCTCCGACCAGCGCGCCGCAGAACACCACAGCCTCGCCGACCCCCTGCACGTAAGGGATCCCCAGGTAGCCGGCGAAGACGGCGTTGCCGGCGGCATACACGAACACCGCCAGTGCGCCGGCCACCATCACCGTCGGCAGGATGGCCAGCCCGTCGAGGCCGTCGGTGAGGTTGACGGCATTGGACGAACCGACGATGACGAAATAGGTCAGCGGCACGAACAGCACTCCCAGCGGTATCGCCAGGTCCTTGGCGTAGGGGATCAGCAGCGCCGTTTCCGCCGGGGTCTTCGCCATGGAATAGAGCATGATCGCGGCCGCCAGGCCGAACACCGACTGCCAGAAGTACTTGGCGCGCGCCGACAGCCCCTTGCTGTTCTTGAGCACCAGCTTCTTGTAGTCGTCGGCAAAGCCGATGGCGCCAAAAGCGATGGTGACGCCGAGCAGCAGCCAGACGTAGCGGTTGCTCAGGTCCGCCCAGGCCAGGGTGCCGAGCGCCACCGCCACCAGAATCAGCGTGCCGCCCATGGTCGGCGTGCCGGCCTTGGACAGGTGGCTCTGCGGACCGTCGGTGCGAACGTGCTGGCCGATCTGGTGCTGGGTAAGCCGGCGAATCAGCAGCGGCCCGACCAGCAGTGCGATCGCCAGGGCCGTCAGGGTCCCCAGGATCGCGCGCAGGGTCAGGTACTGAAAGACGTTGAAAGCGCTGATGTAGTTGTCCAGCAGGGTTGCCAAGTAATAGAGCATGTCAGTTGCCTTTCGCCGCCTCGGCCGACTCTGCCGCCAGCAGTGCCTCGACGACTTGTTCCATTCCGCTCGAGCGCGAGCCTTTCACCAGCACCGTCACTCCCGGCCGCAGGTTTGCTGCCAGCCGCGTGATCAGCGCCGTCTTGCTGTCAAAGCTCTCGCCGTGACAGCCGAACCGCTGCGCTGCCGCCGGTGCCAGCCGGCCGACCGCGAACAGCCGGCTGACGCCAGCCGCCAGTGCCCATTCGCCGGCCTGAGCGTGCAGCGCTTCGGCCTCAGGACCGAGCTCTCCCATGTCGCCAAGCACCAGCCAGCGCTCGCCCGACTCGGCAGCCAGCACCTCCAGCCCAGCCCGCAGGGAATTCGGATTGGCGTTGTAGGTGTCGTCCAGCAGCCAGGCGCCCGCCCTTGCCGGCCGGCGGTTAAGCCGCCCCTTGATGGCCGGCGTCGCGGCCAGGCCGGCAGCGATCTGCGGCAGCGGAATGTCGAGCGCGGTGGCAGCCGCCGCCGCCGCGAGCGCGTTCATGACGTTGTGCCGGCCAGCCAGCGGCAGCGCCACCCGCGCTTCGCCGGCCGGGGTGCGCAGCAGGAAGCTGCTGCCGTCGATGGCTTCTGCCCTGACCGCCGCCGGCTGGTCGATGCCGAAATCGACGATCCGGCGCCGGCCGGCATATTCCCGCCACAGCGGCGCGTAAGCATCGTCGGCGTTGATCACCGCCGCGGCCTCCGGCGCCAGCGCCAGGAACATCTCGCCCTTGCCGCGGGCGACCCCATCCTGCGAGCCGAATCCGGCCAGGTGCGCGGGGCCGGCATTGTTGACCAAGCCGACGTCCGGCCGGGCGAGCCGCGCCAGGTAATCGATCTCGCCGGCACTGCTGGCGCCCATTTCAACCACGGCGTAGGCATGGCCGGCCGTCAGTCGCAGCAGCGTGAGCGGCACGCCGATGTCGTTGTTGAGGTTGCCGGTGGTCGCAAGGGTCGGGCCGGCCTGACGCAGGATGGCCGCCGTCATCTCCTTGACCGTGGTCTTGCCGTTACTGCCCGTTACCCCGACCACCCGCACCGGCAGGCGGGCGCGCACGGCAGCCGCCAGCCGCCCGAGCGCCAGCCGGGTGTCGTCCACCACCACATGCGGCAGCGGCCAGCCGCCCGGCCGCTCGACCAGCGCCGCCACGGCACCGCCGGCATGCGCCTGGGCAATGAAGTCGTGACCGTCGAACCGCTCCCCGCGCAGCGCGATGAAGAGGCTGTCAGCAGGCAGGGCGCGGCTGTCGGTGGCAACCGTCTCCACCAGCACGTCGGCCCCGACCTGTGCTCCGCCGAGCAGCGCAGCGATATCGCTAAGCTTCAGAGGTCCCATCGGGCTCTCTCCTGCAGGGCGGCACGTGCCACTGCGCAGTCATCGAAGGCCAGCCGCTGACTGCCAACGATCTGGTAAGTCTCATGCCCCTTGCCGGCGATCAGCACCGCATCGCCCGGCGCGGCCCGCTCGATGGCGAGCCGGATGGCAGCGGCGCGGTCGTGCACCAGGAACGGCTTGCGCCCTTTGATGCCGGCCAGGATGTCGTCGACGATGCGCGCCGGATCCTCGGTACGCGGGTTGTCGTCGGTGATGACGATTTCGTCGGCCTTGCGGTCGGCGACCGCCGCCATCTGCGGCCGTTTGCCGCGGTCGCGATCGCCGCCGCAGCCGAACACGCACCAGACCC
>JAJUFY010000292.1 GCA_029263635.1 Ectothiorhodospiraceae bacterium
ACGGCAGCAATTTGCAGGCTCTGATCGACGCCCAGCAGGCCGGCAAGCTTCCAACCGATATCCGCGCGGTCATCAGCAACCGCGCCGACGCCTATGGCCTGGTCCGCGCCGAGGCAGCCGGCATCGAAACCGCCGTGCTCTCGCATCGCGAATTCTCCGACCGCGAGCAGTACGATCGCCAGCTGATCACGCTGATTGACCGCTACCAGCCAGGCCTGGTGATCCTGGCCGGATTCATGCGCATCCTCAGCGATCACTTCGTCAAGCACTACCTGGGGCGCCTGATCAACATCCATCCATCATTGCTGCCCGCCTTCCGCGGACTCAATACGCATGAACGCGCGCTCGCATCCGGTGTCCAACGCCATGGCTGCAGCGTTCACTATGTCACCCCGGAACTCGACGCCGGGCCGGTGATCGTGCAGGCGAGCATCCCCATCGTTAAGGGCGACACGCCCGCAACCCTTGCGGCCAGAGTGCAAATTCAAGAGCATCGTATCTATCCGCTCGCGGCGAAGTGGATCGCTGAGGGGCGCGTCCAGATGCGCGATGATGGAGTCTACAAAGATGGCGTCCGACAGGACTTCCCCCCGGTCCTCGAGCCCGGGCAGACGCTGGAGGGCTTCTAGGCCTCTGGCACGGCTGACGGCGGCGCTGCTGCTGGTCGTCGCCACCACCGGTGCGCAGGCACTGCCGGAACGATTCTCTGCCTATTATCAGGTCACCCACGCCGGCCTGACGCTGGGTGAGGCCCAGGTCGAATACCGCCAGACCGGCCCGGATCGCTACCGTTACAGCTCGCATACCCGGCCGCTGGGACTGGCGGCGCTGGTCCTGCGTAGCGAAATCAAGGAAGTCAGCATCGGCCGCATCACCGACCATGGCTTCCAGCCCATCCGTTATGAGTACGACCGCTCGGGCAGGAAGGCCCGCGAAGCGGAACTGCGGTTCGACTGGAACCGTATGCGGGTCGTCAACAACGTCGCCGGCAACGCCTGGGATCTGGAGATCCCTGAGGATACGCTGGATCGCATGGTCTCCCAGCTGCAGCTGATGCATGATCTGGCGAACCGGGAGCAGGACCTGGTCTATCGTATCGCCGATGGCGGTCGCCTCAAGGAATACACGCTGCGTATCATGGGCCGCGAGAAGCTGCAGACGCCCTACGGGCAGCTCGAGACCTTGAAGATCGTCCGCCTGACCGATAACGACCGCCGTGCCACCACCTTCTGGTGCGCCCCGGCCCTCGACTACCTGCCGGTGCGGGTCGATCATCGGGAGAAGGACGACAATTTCACCATGACGCTGCGCGATACCTCCGGCTTCGCTGTCGAGCTGGCGGGGCGGGCCCAGCCTGGGCTGGGCACCGGCGCCGCGCTTGCCGCGAGCCTGACGTCGCTTCCTTGATCCGCTATGTCGCCAGCAGAACGTCAACCTGCCAGTCCGGACCGGCTCGCGCCCATCGGGGTTTTCGACTCGGGCCTCGGCGGTCTGTCGGTTTTGCGCGAAATCCGCCGGTTGCTGCCGCACGAAGACCTCCTCTACGTTTCCGATTCGGCGCATGTGCCCTACGGCGACAAGACCGAAGCGCATATCCGCGAGCGTTCGCTGCTGCTCGCCCGTTTTCTGCAGGCCCAGGGTGCGAAGGCCCTGGTCGTCGCCTGCAACACGGCGACAGCCGCCGCCATCACCCAGCTACGGCAAGAGCTGCCGGAGCTGCCGGTAGTGGGCATGGAGCCGGCGCTGAAGCCGGCCGTGGCGGCAACGCGCTCCGGCGTGGTCGGCGTGCTGGCCACCGTCGGCACCCTCGCCAGCGCGCGGTTCGCTGCGCTGCTGGCCCGGTATGCGGGCGATGTGGAAGTTGTCACTCAGCCATGCCCTGGCCTGGTCGAGCAGATAGAACGCGGCGACCTCGACGGGCCGCACACCCGTGAGCTGGTGCAACGCTACACCCAGCCGCTGCTGGCGCGCGGCGCCGATACGCTGATCCTGGGCTGCACCCATTACCCTTTCGTGCGTCGCCTGATCGAAGAGATTGCCGGACCGGAGGTACGCCTGATCCATACCGGTCCCGCGGTTGCCCGCCAGGTCGAGCGGGTACTGCGGGAGCGCGATCTGCTCGCCCCTCCGCTGCGACTCGGGCGGGAACTGTTCTGGACCAGCGGCGTGCCTGCCGCCCTGCAGCCATCGATCAGCGCACTCTGGGGACAGCCCCTGGTGCTCCAGCCGCTGCCGGCGGCCGCTGCTGCGCCCCGGCTATCGCCGGCTTAGTTCACTGCGCAATCAGTGGACGACCGGCAGCGAGACCACCACCGAGGTCTGGCCGTCAGCCTCCTCTTTCCAAAGCCGGCCGCCCTGAAGCTCGGCCAGTGAGCGACTGATGGCGAGGCCGATCCTGGCGCTGTCGGCATATGCCGCATAGAACGGCTGCTGCCCGTCCTCGGCTTCAGTGGCGGCGTTGCCCGTCTCGGCGACAATCCCGATCCGCACCTCCCGCTCCAGATGCGCCACGCGGACGATGATCTGCCGCCGTTCGGCCTGCTCCGCCTGCAGTGCCGTGACCGCGTATGCCAGCAGGCTCAGGACGATCTGGACCAGGTGTGCCTCATTGCCGCGTGCCGGCGGCATGCCGGCCGCCACTTCCAGCCGCAGATCAATCGAGGCGTCGGCCAGCTCCCGCCGAGCTGCGGCTACCAGCTGCCGCACAATGGCTTCGACGTCGACGGAACCCGTAGAACAGGTACGGTGGAGGATGAAGTTCTTGGTCGCCTGCAGAATGCCGCCGGCACGATCGACCTGCTGCAGCAGCCGCTCGCCGAGATAGGCGATCTCGGCGCTGTCGGCACGCCCGTTGGCCAGCAGCCGGCGCAAGGCCCCAGCGTAGGCGGACAATGCCGCTAACGGCTGGCTCAGTTCGTGACTCAGCCCCTGTGCGACTTCAGCCATGCCAGCCAGCTGCCCCTGATGCAGCACCTCGAACTCTCTGGCAAAAATCCCCTGGCATTGGCTGTCGCGCCGCGCCAGAGCGACCAGCTGCAGCGCCACCTGGCCGAGCAGGACCTGTTGCTCGGCACTCACCGCCCGCCGCGGCCTGAATGCCATCAGCGCCAGCAGCCTGCCACCGTCGTCGACGCGCAGTACCACCGGGCGG
>JAJUFY010000032.1 GCA_029263635.1 Ectothiorhodospiraceae bacterium
AGCTCTCCGTTACCTCTGGTAACCGTTAGGTTGTACGGGACTAGTCTGAATTGAGAGGGGACTTGGGGTTCAGCGCCTCCCCCAACAACCGAGCCGTCAAGTCGACGATGGGGATCACCCGGTCGTACGGCATTCGCGTCGGCCCGATCACGCCCAGCACGCCCAGCACCTCGCCGTCGACCTCATAGCTGGAGGTCACCAGGCTGCAGCCGTCGAAGACTTCGTAGCCCGACTCCTGGCCGATGAAGATCTGCACGCCGTTGGCCTGCAGGCTCTGGTCGAGGATGTGCAGCACATCGCGCTTATGGTTGAAGGCGTCGAACAGTTCGCGCAGCTTCTCGACGTTGGCGAGCTCGGCATATTCCATCAAGTTGGTCTGCCCGGCCAGCACGAAGTCGCTCTCGGCTTCCTGCTCGACGAACACCTTTTCCGCGACCTCCACCACCGACGCCATCAGCCGGTTGACGTTCTCCCGCGTGTGGTCGATATCCTCGACCAGCTTCTTGCGGACGGTGCGCAAATCCTTGCCGGCAAACTCCCGGTTCAGGAAGTTCGATACCTGGCGGAGTTCATCGGCGCTGAACTTCCGGTTGGTTTCGATGACCCGGTTCTGCACTTCGTGCTCGTTGAGGATCACGATCACCAGCACCCGGTTACCGGACAGCGGCATGAACTCCATCTGCCGGAACGCGCCGTAGCCATGCCGTGGCAGCGTCACCAGGCCGGCATAACGGGTCAGCCCCGACAGCAGATTCGACGCCGAGCCAACCAGCGCCTCGGCCCCGCCACTCCTGTCGAGCCGGATCTTCAGCTGATCGATATCCGACACCGGCAGCGAACGGACCGTCAACAGGCTGTCGACGAAGAACCGATACCCCTTGTCGGTCGGAATCCGGCCGGCAGAAGTATGCGGCGCCTGGACATAACCGAGATCTTCCAGGTCCGACATGACATTGCGAATGGTCGCCGGACTCAAGGGCAGCCCCGACTCGCGCGTCAGCGCGCGCGAGCCAACCGGCTGACCGTCACGGATATGACGCTGCACCAGCACTTTCAACAAGTGCTGCGCGCGCTCGCCCAATTCGCTGTAATCGCTCTCAGCCATGACGATGGTTGGTTGTGCAACCGCTTGGAAGAGGGATTGTCGCTGT
This sequence comes from Ectothiorhodospiraceae bacterium, assembly GCA_029263635.1. GTDB lineage: Bacteria > Pseudomonadota > Gammaproteobacteria > Nitrococcales > AK92 > JAAYIK01. The sequence goes on from JAJUFY010000032.1 coordinate 1,152, forward strand.
TAGCACTCTCATGCGTCGAGTGCTAATGCGAACGCTATCAATATGGGCAAAACCTGTCAAGGCAAGGCGCGGCGGCGCCTAGCGCTGTCCAAGACGGACATGGTAACGTCGCCCGCAGTCCGCAGACGGGTTACCCATGCAACAGCATTTCACGCACATCGCTGTCACCGGCAAGCCGAACGATGCAGGCACGGCAGAAACCATCCAGGCCATCACCGCGTTTCTCCGCGAGCGCGGGGTCGAAGTGGCCCTGGATGCCGCCGCCATTGCTCCTGACGCCCTGCCTCCAGGCTGTCGCCGGGCCCCTTTGGCCGAGCTGGTCGTCGACGCCGACATGGTGATCTCGGTGGGCGGCGACGGCACGCTGCTGCACACCGGCCGCCTGGTTGCCGAACATGATATCCCGGTACTTGGAATCAATCGGGGGCGGCTTGGTTTCCTCGTGGATGTGCCGCCGCAAGGCTTCGACGGACTGGATGCGGTGCTGGCGGGCGACTTCATCGAGGAAGACCGCATCCTGCTGAAAGCCGAGGTACGCCAGGGCGACCGCGTACTGGCCGCCGGCACCGCCCTTAACGACGTCGTGCTCTACAAATGGAACACGGCGCGGATGGTGGAGTTCGTCACCCATATCGACGGCCGGCTGCTGACCGCGCATCGTGCCGACGGGATCATCATTGCCACCCCGACCGGCTCCACCGCGTATGCGCTCGCCGGCGGCGGCCCGATCATCCATCCGTCGGTGGATGCCCTGGCACTGGTGCCTGTCTGCCCGCACACGCTGAGCAACCGGCCGCTGGTAATCGGCGCCAACAGTGTGGTCGAGGTCGACGTGCCGGCCGAAGATATCGAGCGTATCGGCATCAGCTGCGACGGCCAGGACGATCTCGGCCTGCAGCCCGGCAGCCGGCTGGTGGTCCGCCAGCACGATCATCGCGTTCGCCTGATCCATCCGCCGCAGTATGATTACTACGATATCCTGCGCAGAAAGCTGCGCTGGGGCGACACTAATCTGCGCTGACCGCGGCCAAGGCATGCTGAGCCATATCCATATCCGCAACTACGCCATCGTCGAGGCACTGGAGCTCGAATTCGGAGAGGGCATGAGCGCCCTCACCGGCGAGACCGGCGCGGGCAAGTCCATTCTGCTCGACGCCCTGGGCCTGTGCCTGGGCGATCGCATCGAGGGCGATGCCATTCGCCCCGGCGCCGACCGCGCCGAGATCACCGCCGCCTTCCAGATTGATGCCGACAGCGATGCGGCGCGCTGGCTGGAAGAGCACGAGCTTGGCGCCGACGGCGAATGCCTGCTGCGGCGGGTAATCCAGCAGGGCGGCCGCTCCAAAGGCTTCATCAACGGCAGCCCGGTACCGCTGCAGCTGATGCGCGAGCTGGGCGAGTTCCTGGTGGACATCCACGGCCAGCACGCCCACCAGTCGCTGTTCCGCCGCGACGCCCAGCGGGAGGCGCTGGACAGCTTCGGCGGCTTGGAAGCGCAGCTGCAGACGGTCGGCGCCCTGTATCGGCGGCTGCAGGACATCGACGCCGAGATCCGCGCCCTGGAAGGTGGCCAGGACGACTATCAGTCGCGGCTCGACCTCCTGCGTTTCCAGGTCGACGAGCTGGCCGCGCTCAAGCTCACCCGTGACGAGATCCTGGAACTGGATGCGGAACAGCGCCGGCTCGCCGGCGCCGGCGAATTGATCCAGACCGCGCAGCAAGTGCTGGGCGGCCTCTACGAGGACGAGCAGAGCACGCAGAATGCCCTCAGCCATGCCGTTTCCGACCTGGAGCGGCTGGTCCGCATCGACCCCAAGCTCGCCGAGGCCCACGATCTGCTGGCCAGCGCCCTGATCCAGCTGGAAGAAGGCTGCGACAGCCTGCGCCGCTACGTCGACACGCTGGAACTGGATCCCGAACGGCTGGCCTGGGTCGAGCAGCAGATTTCCACCCTCAACGACCTCGCCCGCAAGCACCGCGTCCGTCCCGAAGAGCTGCCGGACCGGCTGGAGGCCCTCTCCGCCGAGCTACTACAGCTGGAGAACGCCGAAGACCGGCTCGCCGCCCTGCGCCAGGAGCTGGAAGCCGCCGAGCGCGACTACCGCGAGGCAGCACTCTCCCTCAGCGAGGCGCGGCGCCAGGCAGCGGCCACACTGAACGCCCGGGTAACCAGCTTCATCCACGAGCTCGGCATGCCGGGCGCCGAGTTCAGCGCCGAGGTCCGCTGGGTGCCGGACGGCAAGCCGGCCCGGCACGGGCTCGACCAGGTCGAATTCCTGGTCCGCACCAACCCGGGGCTGCCCATGGGGCCGCTGAACAAGATCGCTTCCGGCGGCGAGCTGTCCCGGATCGGGCTGGCAATCCAGGTGGCAACCGCCAAGACCGGCCGGATCCCGACCCTGATCTTCGATGAGGCCGACGTCGGCATCGGCGGCGCGATCGCGGAGGTGGTGGGCCGGCAGCTGCGCCAGCTCGGCAGCGACCGCCAGGTGCTGTGCGTCACGCATCTGCCGCAGGTCGCCGCGCAGGCACATGCCCACTATCTGGTCAGCAAGCACGCCGACGCTGACCGCACTTTCACCGACGTGATCCGGCTCGACGATGCGCAGCGCGTGGAAGAGATCGCCCGGATGCTGGGCGGCGTCGAGATCACGCCGCAAACCCGCAGCCATGCGCAGGAAATGCTGGAGCGGGCCCGGGACGAAAAAGCCGCATCCGTTTAGCCCGGATGCGGCTTCCGCATGAGACGTTCGCCGCCGGCTAGGACGCCTGGCCGCCTTGCTGGCACTGCCGGCAATGGCCGTACAGGATCAGCGAGTGATCGGTGACCTCGAAGCCCCGCCCGGCCGCCACCTGCTCCTGCCGCTGCTCGATGACGTCGTCGTAGAACTCCTCGATGCTGCCGCACTTCAGGCAGACCATATGGTCATGGTGGTCGCCCTCGGCGAGTTCGAACACCGACTGGTTGCCTTCGAAGTAATGGCGCTGAACAATACCGGCACCCTCGAACTGCGTCAGCACACGGTATACCGTCGCAAGTCCAATGTCCTCCCCCGACTCGAGCAACGCCTTGTAGACGTCCTCAGCGGACAGATGCCGATTCTCGCCCTGCGAGAGAATTTCCAGGATCTTCATCCTGGGCAGCGTGACCTTGAGGCCCGCCTTACGAAGGTCTTTGGTAACCAAAGTTCCCCCTTTGCACTCAGTAGCGAGTGGCAGAGATGGAAAACTAGCGTGGGCTTGGCGGCGCACTGCGCCGTGATACGCCTACTGAACGCTCTCCCTGCTCCCCTGCTGTGGCGCATGCGATGGATGATGCCAGCTGCCTGACGCCATGTAGCGATCCATGCTCGCTGCTCGACCGCTCGGTCGGAAGTCCGGCGAGGCTGTAGTATTATCGCCCGAGCCCGCGGAGATCTTCCACAATGAAACGGCAGCGCATACTCGGACTGACCTTGACCATCGGCCTGCTTGGCGGCTGCTCGGTCGACAGTCTGCCTTTCGTCTACAAGCCCGACATCCACCAGGGCACCATCCTCAGCCAGGAAGCGGTCGACCAGCTGCGCGCCGGAATGTCGCGCCGGCAGGTCCAGTTCCTGCTTGGCTCGCCGCCATTGATCGATCCCTATCACGCCGACCGCTGGGACTACATCGAGGCCGTCAAGCCCGGCAATGGGGAACTCCGGAGCAGGCGAATCACCGTGCTCTTCGAGGGCGACCGGCTGGTGGCGGTCGAGGGCGACCTGCAGCCGCAGGACCCGGCTCTGCGCCGCCAGGGCTGACTAGCCGGAGGCCTTCGCGCGCTTGCGGCGCATCTCCTTTGGGTTCACCAGCAGCGGCCGGTAGATCTCGACCCGGTCGTTCGGCCGCAGCGGCGTATCGGCAGCCGCCGGCCGACCGAAAATTCCGGCATCCAGCCGTTCCGGATCGATCTCCCGGAAGCGCTGCAGCAGGCCGGACAGCTCGACCGCGTCGATCAGCCGCGCCCCCGGGGGCACGTCCACGGCCACCAGCGCCTGCACATCCTGCCGGGCATAGGCCACTTCAACCCTGAAGCCGCCGCCTGCCTCTGCCTCAACCATAGATCTCCCGGGCCCGCTTGACGAAGGCATCCACCAGGGTGTTGGCGATCTGGGTAAACACCTTGCCGAACGCCAGCGTGAGCACCTTGCTGGAGAACTCGAAGTCCAGGTCCAGGGTCACCTTGCAGGCGTCCTCGCGCAGCGGGTGGAACTGCCAGAAGCCTTCCAGCCGCCGAAACGGCCCCTCGACGAGCCGGATCTCGACCATCTTCCCAGGCTGCATCCGGTTGCGGGTTGTGAAGGAGCGCTCGATGCCGGCCTTGGAGATCAGAACGCATGCTTCCACGCTATCCCCTTCCCGCTTCAGGACACGGCTGTCGCCGCACCAGGGCAGGAAATCCTTGTAGCCGTCGACATCGGTAACCAGGTCGAACATCTGCTGGGCCGAATACGGAACCAGCGCACTGCGGGACACGGAAGCCATAGCACCTCTGCAAGCCGTCAGTTACAGGAACCCGACCGCATCGGCCAGGACCATCAGCATACCCACCGGCACCACATAGCGGATCAGGAAACGCCAGATCCGGAAAAGCCTGCCCGAGCCAAGCTCCAGTTCGGCAGTCCGGACAGACAGACGCCAACCGACAAAGATCGCCACAAGCAGCCCGCCGATGGGTAGCAAGATATTGGCTGCGGCATGACTAAACAGCTCGAACAAGGTACTGTCGCGGAAACCTTCCAGCATCCGCAGCGGCCGGACATGGGCCCAGATGCTGAACGACAGCAGCGCCGCCACCCCCAGGATCCAGACGAACAGCCCGATATAGCCGGCTGCCTGGACCCTGTCGAGCCGATACCGCTCGGTCAGATGCGCGACCATCGGCTCCAGCAGGGCGATCGACGAGGTCCAGGCGGCAAACACCAGCAGCAGGAAGAACAGGGTTCCAAACCAGGTGCCGTTCGGCAGCTGCCCGAATGCCAGCGGCAGGGACTGGAAGATCACCGCAGGCCCGGAGCTGGGCATGAACTGGGCGCCGAGCAGGATCGGCAACACTACTAGCCCCGCCAGCAGCCCGATCAGGGTATCGCCGACCGCGACCATGGCGGAAGCCTTGAAAATCGGCACCCGGTCGTCGACGTACGAACCATACGCCAGAGCAACCCCCAGCCCCACGGTCAGCGAGTAGAACGCATGGCTCATGGCCTTCGGCACTGCCTGCCAGCTGAGCGCACTGAAATCCGGCAGCAGCAGCATGCCCAGGCCTTCGAGGAAGCGGCCGCTGACCAGCATGGCATAGCAGGTGAGCAGCAGCAGCAAGCCCGCCAGCATGGGCATGAACCAGCGGGCCGCCTCTTCCAGCCCCAGCCGCACCCCACGCCCGACGATCATCACGGTTACCGCCAGGAACAGGGTATGCCAGGCCAGCAGCCGTTCAGGATCCCGGATCAGCTGCTGGAACACCTCTGCCGAACGCAGCGTGTCCAGCTCCATGAACATGCCGGAAGCCGTCCGGAACACATAGGCGATGGACCAGCCGCCCACCACGCTATAGGTGGCCAGGAGCAGGCAGCAGGCAACCAGGCTCATCCAGCCCAGGCCCTGCCAGGCCGGCCACCGGCCTTCCAGTGCCGCCACCCGCTCATAGGCCCGCACCGGGCTGCCCCGGCCGCGCCGGCCGAGCATGATCTCGGCTGCCAGGAGCGGCGTAGCCAAACCGGCAAGGCACAACAGGTACAGGACGAGAAAGGCGCCGCCGCCGTTCGTGCCGACCAGATAGGGGAATTTCCAGACGTTGCCGAAACCTGCCGCGGCCCCGATCAGCGCCAAGATGAAAACCGGCTCGCTCGACCAGGAGCCTTCGCGCAGGCGATGCTGGACGGCCACGTGTTATTTCTCCTCGGGATCCAGGCGCCGCCATTGTCACGGACATCGCCTTCCCCCGCAACACGCTCGGCACATCTGTCGGCGCTGGCTCTTATGCCGGCCGCTCCGTAAACTTGCGCGCATGAGCAAACGTAAGTCCACCAAAGCCCCCAGCGCCACCATCGCCGTCAACCGCAAGGCACGGCACGACTACTTCATCGAAGACCGCTTCGAGGCCGGCCTGGCGCTGGAGGGCTGGGAAGTGAAGAGCCTGCGCGCCGGCCGCGTCAATATCCAGGAAGGCTACGTCGTCATCCGCAACGGCGAGGCCTGGCTGGTCGGCGCCAACATCTCGCCGCTGCCGACAGCTTCCACCCACGTCAAGCCGGACCCGACCCGCAGCCGCAAGCTGCTGCTGCACCGCCAGGAACTCAACCGCCTGATCGGCGCCACCGAGCGGCAGGGCTACACCCTCATTCCGCTCGATCTCCACTGGACCCGGGGCCGGGCCAAGCTCGAACTCGGCCTGGCCAAGGGCAAGAAGCTGTACGACAAGCGGGCCGACAAGCGCGAGCGCGACTGGGCGCGCGACAAGGAACGCCTGCTCGAGCATCAGGTCTAGAGCCTGTGTAGCCCGTGCAGGGCCACGCGGCGGTCGCAAGGAACTTCCCCGTGCGTTAGACTGTCTATGCTTACGATACCTGGGGGCGACATGGCTTCGACGTGAGTCGCAAAACCTGAGGTGCATGCCGAGGACGTCACTATCCTCGTAAAAAATGTGGCAAACGTTATAGTCGCCAACGACGAAACCTACGCTCTCGCGGCCTAACTCCCGCGGGCCGCTGACAAGCAGTTGCTTGTGACTCTTGCTCAGCGGACGTAGCTCACAAGCTCGCAGTGAGGAGTGCCCGACTCCGATCTGCTAAAACCTTAAGGGCTCGCTGATCGTGTTCCCTGCCCGTCGGGTAACGGTCAGCTAAAACCAAAGACCGGGATAAGCATGTAGAACCAAGGGCGGAGCTCTTGCGGACGCGGGTTCGATTCCCGCCGCCTCCACCAAATACCAAAAGCCAGCCGTCAACGGCTGGCTTTTTTCTTATCGGTTCCAGCAGCTCGGCTCATCTGCCGACACCCCTCTCCTGCCTCTATACTCGGGGCAGCGGTTCGAACGGCTTCCGCTTCCGGCGCACCCCCAGCGCCCTGAAAGCAGGAGGGCCGCAACCGGTCTGCAAGCCGACTTGGTTGAAACCCGGCTGCCCTGCCAGCAACTCCTGAAGATTCTTCATGCGCCCCCATGCTGGCCGCGAGCCGTGCAGGATCTGTGGCGTAACAGCACAAGGAGAGGAGTCTGATGGACAGTTTCGGTGCTCGTTCGACGCTGCGCGTCGGTGGGCGGGAATACGAGATCTTCCGCCTCAAGGCTCTCGACGAGGCGGGCATGAACACCGTCCGCCTGCCCTACTCCCTGCGCATTCTCCTGGAGAATCTGCTGCGCCACGAGGACGGCTCCTCGGTCACGGCCGACGACATTCGTGCTCTCGCCAACTGGGACCCGAAGGCTCCGTCGAACGAAGAGATCGTCTTCATGCCTGCTCGCGTGCTGCTGCAGGATTTCACCGGCGTGCCGGCTATCGTGGACCTTGCCGCCATGCGCGATGCCATGGCGGAGCTGGGCGGCGATCCTGAAAAGATCAACCCGCAGCAGCCGGTGGAGCTGGTCATCGACCACTCCATCCAGGTCGATGCCTTCGCCTCCGACCGCGCCTTCGACATCAACGAGGAGCTGGACTACCAGCGCAACCGCGAGCGCTACGCCTTCATCAAGTGGGGGGCGCAGGCCTTCTCGAACTTTGTCGCCACACCGCCCAACGCCGGCATCTGCCACCAGATCAATCTGGAATATCTGGCGCGGGTGGTCTTCGGCGACGGTCACGACCAGAAGGGCAAAAGCGGCCTGGTTCAGGCCTATCCGGACACGCTGGTCGGCACCGATTCGCACACGCCCATGGTCAACGGCCTCGGCGTGCTGGGCTGGGGCGTGGGCGGCATCGAAGCGGAAGCGGCCATGCTCGGCCAGCCGATCGCCATGCTGATCCCCGAAGTCATCGGCGTGCGGCTGACCGGCAAGCTGCGCGAAGGCGCCACCGCCACCGACCTGGTGCTGACCATCACCGAGATGCTGCGCAAGAAAGGCGTGGTCGGGCGCTTCGTCGAATTCTACGGCCCCGGGGTAGGCAGCCTGCCGGTCGCCGACCGCGCCACCATCGGCAATATGTCTCCCGAGTATGGTTCCACCTGCTCCATTTTCCCCGTCGACCAGGTAACGCTGGATTACCTGCGGCTGACGGGCCGGCCGGAACAGCGCGTGCAGCTGGTCGAGGCCTATATGAAAGAGCAAGGTCTCTTCCACAGCGCCGACTCCCCCGAGCCGGAATTCACCGACACGCTGGAACTGGATCTCGGCGATGTCGAGCCCAGCATCGCCGGGCCGCGCCGGCCGCAGGATCGCATTCCCCTGTCCCAGGCGCGCCAGGCATTCCAGGACGCACTGCCCTCGCTGCTCCCTCCGCCGCGGGCCGGTGATGCTCAAGGAACGGCCTCGGATACGCTGCCGGCAGTGGACTGCAAGATCGACGGAGAGGTACACCAGCTCACGCACGGCGCCGTGGTGCTGGCCGCCATCACCAGCTGCACCAACACGTCCAACCCCTCGGTCATGCTGGCCGCAGGCCTGCTGGCAAAAAAAGCGGTGGAACGGGGCCTTACGCGCAAGCCCTGGGTGAAGACCTCGCTGGCCCCCGGTTCGCGGGTGGTCACGGACTATTACCAGAAAGCCGGCTTGAACAAATACCTGGAAGCGCTGGGCTTTCACACCGTCGGCTACGGCTGCACCACCTGCATCGGGAATTCGGGCGCATTGCCGCCGGAAGTCTCGGAGGCCGTCGATCAGGGCGATCTGGTCGCCGCCGCAGTGCTTTCCGGCAACCGCAACTTTGAGGGCCGCATCAATCCGCAGGTACGGGCCAACTACCTGATGTCGCCGCCGCTGGTCGTCGCTTTCGCCCTCGCCGGGCGCATCGACATCGACCTCCAGAACGAGCCGCTGGGCACCGATCGCGATGGACGCCAGGTGTACCTGAAGGACATCTGGCCGAGCCAGCAGGAGATCCAGCAGACGGTGCAGGCCTCGGTCGCCTCGGAAATGTTCGCCAAGAACTACGGCGAGATCTTCAAGGGCGACAAGCGCTGGCTGGAACTCGACGCCCCGACCGGCAAGCGCTTCGCCTGGGATCCGCGATCCACCTACGTTCGCCAGCCCAGCTTCTTCACCGGCATGGCGAAGGAGGCGCCGCAGACGGTCAACGATATCCAGGCTGCCCGCTGCATTGCCAAGCTCGGCGACAGTGTCACGACCGATCACATCTCGCCGGCCGGCGCCATCAAGAAAGACTCGCCAGCGGGCAGCTATCTGATGGAACACGGCGTGGCGCCGAAGGACTTCAACTCCTACGGCTCCCGTCGCGGCAACCACGAGGTGATGGTGCGCGGCACTTTCGCCAACATCCGCATTCGCAATCAACTCGTGCCCGGCATCGAAGGGGGCTTTACCAAGCACCTGCCCAGCGGCGACGTCCTCTCGATCTACGATGCCGCGATGCGCTACCTCGCAGAAGGTACACCGCTGTGCGTCCTGGCCGGCAAGGAATACGGCTCCGGCTCCAGCCGCGACTGGGCGGCCAAGGGACCGTACCTGCAGGGGATCAAGTTCGTGCTGGCCGAGAGTTACGAGCGCATCCACCGCTCCAACCTGATCGGCATGGGGATCCTCCCGCTACAGTTCCAGGATGGCGAGAATGCCGACTCGCTCGGGCTGACCGGTACCGAGACGTTCGACATCGTCGGCCTCTCGGAGCAGGTAAAGAACCGTTTCCAAAACGGCCGTAGCGTTACGGTGCGCGCACGCGATGAGGCCGGCAAAGCTCGCGAGTTCGAAGCGCTCGTTCGCCTGGACACCCCGCAGGAGCTCGTTTACTACATCAACGGCGGCATCCTGCAGTACGTCATTCGTCAGTTGCTGAGCGGCAGATCGCCGACACAGGCAGCGCACGGGGGAATGGCCGGCGCTCCGCAGGCGCGCCCGGGCACGCGCCCGGACAATGGGCTGGTCGAAAAAGGCTCGGAGGACTCCTTCCCGGCAAGCGACCCGCCCACGTACTGACACCGCCACTGTCGTCGACCGCCGTGCAGTACCCGGCTTCACGTGGCGCCACCGCGCGCACTGCCCTGGCACTCGGGCGGAATTGCTGCAAGCGCCCCGGCAAAGCCGACCACTGACCCGGCGCAGGGGCGGCATCTACATTTGTCTTGGCGCCGCCCTTGGCCCATGTCGGCAGTCGCGTGCCTTGGCCTCCCGGCGGCGCAATCGATCAGGAGCAGCATGACCGAAACGGAACGCAAGCGCGTGGTGATCGTCGGTGCGGGCTTCGGCGGGCTCGCAGCGGCCAAGACCCTGGGCAACACGCCTGTCGATGTCACCGTGGTCGATCGCCGCAACTACCACCTGTTCCAGCCGCTGCTCTATCAGGTGGCCACTGCCGGCCTGTCCCCCGCCGACATCGCCTGGCCTATCCGCGGCATCCTGCGCGATCGGAAAAACATTCTGATGCTGATGGACGAAGTCACCGGAGTCGATCTGGATGCCCGCCAAGTGATCTGCACCGAACACCGCCTTCCCTATGATTTCCTCATCCTGGCCACTGGCGCCCGCCATGCCTATTTCGGTCATGACGAATGGGAGCCCCACGCGCCGGGGCTGAAGCAGATCGAAGACGCCACCTCGATTCGCCACCGCGTGCTGCTGGCCTTCGAACGGGCGGAGATGGCCACCGATCCGGCCGAGCAGGAGCGGCTGCTGACCTTCGTCGTGGTCGGTGCCGGTCCTACCGGCGTAGAGATGGCTGGCGCGCTCGCGGAACTGGCGCACCGCGCCCTGGCAAGGGATTTTCGCCGCATCAATCCCCGCCGGGCGCGCATCCTTCTGGTCGAGGCCGGCCCTCGGGTGCTGGCGGCATTCCCCGAAGAACTGTCGCAATACTCCTGTCTGGTACTGGAAAAGCTCGGGGTGGAAGTACGGCTCGGCCAGCCGGTCACCGCCTGCGACGAGCACGGCGTCGAGGTCGGCAATCAGCGCACCGCTGCCGGAACCGTGATCTGGGCTGCCGGCGTCCGCGCTTCCAGCGCGGCCCGATGGCTGGATGCCGACGCAGACCGTGCCGGGCGGGTCAAGGTAGAACCGGATCTTTCCGTGCCCGGCCGCCCGGAAATCTTCGTCATCGGCGATACTGCACTGGTCCTC
>JAJUFY010000439.1 GCA_029263635.1 Ectothiorhodospiraceae bacterium
CGCCGGCATCTGCTCGCGGTCGGCCAGGCCACCCCGGAAGGCATTCGCCTGATCGCTGCATCCACCAGGACGGCGGTATTGGAGGTCGACGGGCAGCGGCGGGCCCTCGGCCTCAGCAGCAGCGTCGGCGGCCGCTATGCGCCGCCCGCGCGACGCGAGGTTCGTGTCAGCCAGGACCGGCGCGGCACGTTTACCGCCACCGGTCGCATCAACGGCGCGCCGGTCTCGTTCCTGGTCGATACCGGCGCCACCGCGATCGTTCTCAACGCCGGTGACGCCGCCCGGGCGGGCGTTGACTACCAGCGGCAGGGCGTACGGATCGGAGTGCGCACCGCCTCCGGAACGACCTCGGGCTATGCCGTGGCGCTGCGACATGTCAGCGTTGGGGACATCAGCCTGTCCGATGTGCGGGCGGTGGTTCTGGAAGGGGAGAGCCCGGCGATGCCGCTGCTGGGCATGTCCTTTCTCGGTCGCGTGAAAATGCGCCATGAAGGGGCAATGCTGGTGCTGGAGCAAATGCCTTAAGGACGCGGCCGAACCACTTGCCGGCCAGTCGTTTCGGCCTGATCTGGCTTTGCAGATGCATGAAACGGGAAGCGGTTTCCAGGCCGCTCCTGACCCGGCCGTTTAGGCAAATGGCTTGGCGCACCCCGGGGAATCGGGTTATGCTTTTAGGCTTGACCTAATTGCGAAATGCAATTCCGCTGCGCAAAACTCAGTGGGTGGGGCGTCTGCAGGACTGACCCTGAGGAAGGCCGCCCCAGGCGGCCATCATTGAATATGCAAAGGGCTGACGCATGAAGATACTCGTCGCTGTCAAGCGGGTAGTCGATTACAACGTCAAGGTGCGCGTCAAGGCGGATCAGACGGGTGTCGAGCTCGCCAACGTCAAGATGTCGATGAACCCCTTCGACGAAATCGCCGTCGAGGAGGCCGTCAAGCTCAAGGAAGCTGGTGTCGCCTCCGAGGTGGTCGCTGTTTCGCTGGGCAGCTCCGCGTCGCAGGAAACGCTGCGCACTGCCATGGCCATGGGCGCCGACCGCGGCATCCTGGTGGAGACCGACGCCGAGCTGCAGCCGCTGGCGGTTGCCAAGCTGCTGGCCAAGGTCGTCGAGCGCGAGCAGCCGAAGCTGGCCATCCTCGGCAAGCAGGCGATCGACGACGACGCCAACCAGACCGGCCAGATGCTGGCTGCCCTGCTCGACTGGCCGCAGGCGACCTTCGCCTACAAGCTGAGCATTTCCGGCGATGAGGCCGAGGTGACGCGTGAGATCGACGGCGGTCTGGAGACCGTGGCGCTGACCCTGCCGGCGGTGGTGACCGCTGACCTGCGGCTCAACCAGCCGCGCTATGCGACCCTGCCGAACATCATGAAGGCGAAGAAGAAGCCGCTGGACAAGCTGACGCCCGACGAGCTCGGTGTCGACATCTCTCCGCGCCTGACCGTGCTCAAGGTCGAAGAACCCGCCAAGCGCAAGGGCGGCGTCAAGGTGGCCGACGTCAAGGAGCTGGTGGCGAAGCTCAAGAACGAAGCGAAGGTGATCTAAATGGCTATTCTCGTCATTGCCGAACACGACAATTCCGCGCTGCGCGGCGCGACGCTGAACACCATCGCCGCCGCCGGCAAGATCGGTGGGGATGTCACCGTGCTGGTGGCCGGCAGCAACTGCCGGGCCGTGGCCGAAGCCGCCGCCGCTGCCGAGGGCGTGTCCAAGGTGCTGCTGGCCGACGACGCCTCGCTGGAGAAC
>JAJUFY010000229.1 GCA_029263635.1 Ectothiorhodospiraceae bacterium
AGCGAGGCCGAGGGCGAGCGGCTGATGGCCGGCATCGAGCCGCTGCTGCGGGGCGAGGCGCCGATCCGTGCCGCGGAATTGCTGGAAGACGAGTTGATTCTTGCATTGCCGGTGGTGGCGATGCATGGAGAAGACAGTGGCTGTCAGTTGCAAGTTGCTGCGCAGCCGGTGACGGACGGGAGCGCCGAGCAACGCAAACCTGGCGCGTTCGCGGCCTTGGCGGCGCTGAATCGTAAGAATGACTGAATCAATCGGAGGCTGCGGCAATGGCAGTTCAACAGAATCGTAAGACCCCTTCCAAGCGCGGCATGCGTCGTGCCCACGACGCCCTGAGCGGGCCGACCCTGTCGGTGGAGCCGACCACCGGCGAAACCCATCGCCGCCACCACATCAGCCCGGATGGCTACTACCGTGGGCGCAAGGTAATCGCCGGCAAGGGCGAGTAACCGTTCGCGCGCACCTAGGGGTGCGCCAAGCGATGATTTTGGTTTTGCCGGCGGTACGACAAGATTTATGACACGAGCGGTCACAATCGCTCTGGACGCTATGGGCGGCGATCACGGTCCGTCCGTGGTGGTGCCGGCGGCAGCCGACGTCCTGCGACGCCACGACAACGTCAAGCTGTTGCTGGTCGGTGATCAGCAGCAGCTGGCGGAGCGTCTGGCGCAGCATCAGCTGGCTGTCGGCGAGCGGCTGGAGATCCGGCACGCCTCGCAGACAGTGGGCATGGACGAGCTGCCCTCGCACGCCCTGCGCAACAAGAAAGATTCCTCCATGCGAGTCGCCATCGACCTCGTCAAGAGCGGCGAGGCCGATGCCTGCGTCAGCGCCGGCAACACCGGCGCTCTGATGGCGACTGCGCGCTTCGTTCTCAAGACGCTGCCCGGCGTCGACCGGCCTGCCATCACGGCGCTGATCCCGACCCGCGACGGCTATACCCGCTTGCTGGATCTCGGTGCCAACGTCGACTGCACGGCCGAGCACCTGCTGCAGTTCGCCGTCATGGGCTCCGTGCTGGCGGAGGAGGTCGATGGCCGGCCGAACCCGCGCATCGGCCTGCTCAACATCGGCGAAGAAGAAATCAAGGGCAACGAGCAGATCAAGCGCGCCGCGCAGCTGCTTGCCGCCAGCGAGCTGAACTACATCGGCTATGTTGAAGGCGACCGCATCTTCAAGGGTGTCGCCGACGTGGTGGTCTGCGACGGCTTCGTCGGCAACGTCGCCCTGAAGACCATGGAAGGCGTGGGTACCGTCGTTTCGGAATTCATCCGCGCCGAATTTTCGCGCAATATCTTTACCAAGCTGGCTGCGCTGGCCGCGTTGCCGGTGCTGCGGGCGCTGCGCAGCAAGATGGACTCGCGCGGCTACAATGGTGGTAGCCTCCTCGGTTTGCGAGGTATTGTCGTCAAGAGTCATGGCGGCGCCGACGCCTTCTCGTTCGGGCGTGCCGTCGATGTGGCGATCCTCGAAGTTGAGCGGGCCGTGCCGAGCCGGATCGACAGCCTGTTGGCTGACGTACTGGCCAAGGAGCAAATATCTTGATCAGGTCACGGATCGTGGGGACTGGCAGCTACCTGCCGGAGCGGGTCATGACCAACGCCGATCTGGAGAAGTTGGTCGATACCAGCGATACCTGGATCCGCGAACGGACCGGAATCCGCGAGCGGCGTATCGCCGCGCCCGGGCAGACGACGGGCGATCTGGCCGTCGAGGCCGGCCTACGGGCGATCGAGGCGGCCGGTGTCGATCCGCAGGAGATCGACATGCTGATCATCGGCACCTCGACCCCGGACGCCGTATTCCCGAGCACCGCCTGCCTGATTCAGCAGCGGTTGGGCATACGCCCGGGCGCGATCGCCATGGACGTGGCGGCCGCCTGCACCGGGTTCATCTATGCCCTGGGCGTTGCCGATCGCTTCATCCGCACCGGCGGTGCGCGGCGGGCGCTGGTGATCGGCGCCGAAACCTTCTCCCGCATCCTCAACTGGGAAGACCGGACTACCTGCGTGCTGTTCGGCGACGGCGCCGGGGCCGTGCTGCTCGAAGCGTCGGACAGCGAAGGCGTGATTTCCACCCATCTGCATTCGGACGGCATCAACGCCGACCTGCTGCATGTGCCCTGGGGCGTCTCGCAAGGCTACGACCAGCTGCAAGGCGCGGCCGGCACGGTGCACATGCGCGGCAATGAGGTGTTCAAGGTGGCGGTGCGCACCCTCGGCCGGGTGGTGGACGAGACCCTCGAGGCCAACGGCCTGAGCCGCGCCGATATCGACTGGGTGGTCCCGCATCAGGCCAATATCCGCATCATCAGCGCCACCGCGCGATCGCTCGACGTTCCGCTGGAACGCGTGGTGCTGACCGTCGACAAGCACGGCAATACCTCCGCCGCATCCATTCCGCTGGCGCTCGACACGGCTGTCCGCGACGGCCGCATTCAGCGTGGCAATCTGCTGCTGCTGGAAGCGTTCGGTGCCGGCTTCACCTGGGGTTCGGCGCTGGTCCGCTACTGACCCGGCGCAGGGCCCTTCCCGGTTACCGTGACGAACGGAATCCATACTCATGACCGATAACAAACAATTGGCTCTGGTGTTCCCAGGGCAAGGCTCGCAATCGGTGGGGATGCTGCAGGAGCTTGCGGCGGCCCATCCGATCGTGCGCGACACCTTCGCAGAGGCATCCGAGGCTCTCGGCTACGATCTGTGGGCCCTGGTACAGGGCGGTCCGGCCGACGATCTCAATCGCACGGACCGCACCCAGCCGGCGATGCTGACGGCGGGCGTGGCTGTCTGGCGGGTGTGGCTGGAGCTGGGCGGCGATCGGCCCGGCGTGCTGGCCGGTCACAGCCTGGGCGAGTACACCGCCCTGGTCTGCGGGGGTGCGCTGGATTTCGCGCCGGCGGTGAAGCTGGTGGCTGAGCGCGGGCGGTTCATGCAGGAAGCGGTGCCGGCCGGGCAGGGCGCCATGGCGGCAGTGCTGGGGCTGGATGACGATACCGTCCGTGCGGCCTGCGCGCGTGCTGCCGGCGACGAGGTGGTCGAGGCCGTCAATCTGAACGCGCCGGGGCAGGTCGTGATTGCCGGCAGCAAGGCGGCGGTCGAGCGCGCGATCGAGGAGCTCAAGGCCGCCGGCGCCAAGCGCGCCGTGCCGTTGCCGGTGAGCGTGCCCTCGCACTGCGCGCTGATGCGGCCGGCCGCCGAGCGGCTTGCCGATTACATGGCGGGCATCGATTTCCGCTTGCCGGAGATCCCGGTGCTGCATAACGTTGACGTGCAGCCGGCGGAGGATGTTGCCGGGCTGCGCGATCGCCTGGTGCGACAGCTCTACAGCCCGGTGCGCTGGGTCGAGACGGTGCAGGCGATGGCTGCCCAGGGCGTCGGCCGGATCATCGAATGCGGTCCCGGCAAGGTGCTGATGGGACTCAACAAGCGGATTGCCAAGGACGTCACAGCGGCGGCGGTTTACGATCCCGCCACCCTGGAGGCGGCCCTGAAGGGGGAGTGATGAGCCTGTTCACGCTGGAGAATGAGATCGCGCTGGTAACCGGCGCCAGCCGCGGCATCGGCCGCGCCATTGCCCTGCAGCTCGGCAAGGCCGGCGCGACCGTGATCGGCACCGCCACCACCGACAACGGCGCTGCCGCGATCGACCAGGCATTGAAGGATGCCGGCATCCAGGGCGCCGGGCTGGCGCTCGACGTCACCAGGCCCGACCAGATCGAGCAGGTGCTGAGCACCATCGGCGAACGCTTCGGCGCACCGACCATTCTGGTCAACAATGCCGGCATTACCCGCGACAACCTGCTGATGCGGATGAAGGACGAGGAGTGGGAGGCGATCATCGACACCAACCTCACCGCCGTCTATCGCCTCAGCAAGGCCTGCATCCGCAGCATGATGAAGGCGCGGCGCGGCCGCATCATCAACATCGCCTCGGTGGTGGGCGCGATGGGTAACGCCGGTCAGGCCAACTATGCGGCCGCCAAGGCCGGGCTGATCGGGTTCACCAAGTCCCTGGCGCGCGAGCTGGGCTCCCGCGGCATTACCGTCAACGCGGTAGCGCCGGGCTTCATCGACACGGACATGACACGCGAGTTGCCGGAGGCCAACCGGCAGGCGCTGATGCAGCAAATTCCCCTGGGCCGCCTCGGTGCGGCCGACGATATTGCCGCTGCGGTGGTGTTTCTCGCCTCGCCGGCGGCGGCCTCG
>JAJUFY010000207.1 GCA_029263635.1 Ectothiorhodospiraceae bacterium
ATCCTGCGCGGCGAGGAACCGCGCCAGGTGCTCGCCGAATTCATCGAGTTCTCCCGCGACTCCCCGCTGCTGGCGTTTCGGGCCATGTTCGACGAGCAGGTTCTGCGCCGATCCTGCCGGCAGCACCTCGGCATCCGCCTGCGCAATACCTTCATCGATATCGCCGAACTGGCTCCGGCCCTGTTCCCGGACCGCCAGCCGCGCACCAACACGCTCGATGCCTGGTTGACCGAATTCGGGATTGCCGTCAGTGTCCGCCACAACGCCGCCGCCGATGCGCTGGCCACCGCCGAGTTCCTGCTCGTGCTGCTGCACGCGGCACGCCGCCAAGGCATCCAGGATGTCGACGGCCTGCGGCGCAAGATCGCCATCTATCAGCGCCACCGCATCGCCCAGGATCAGGGCGTCTGACGCCAAAGACGCGAAGAGGCGCCCTGAGAAGGCGCCTCTCTGCATGCCGATCTGCTTATGGGGCCTCAATGGCTCTGCGCGGCCCCGGCGCCACGCGGCACGCGGATATCCTCCACCAGATGCTGGATATGTTCGGGCGGCGGCGCCGTCAGGCGGCTGACCACCAGTGCCACGATCAGGTTGAAGATCATTCCCAGGGCGCCGATGCCTTCCGGCGAAATGCCGAACCACCAGTTGTCGGCGGTGTTGGCGGCCGGATTGACGAACTTGAAGTACACGATGTAGCCGAAGGTGAACGTCAATCCCACGATCATGCCGGACACCGCGCCTTCCCTGTTCATGCGCTTGTAGAAGATGCCCAGGATGATTGCCGGAAAGAACGACGACGCCGCCAGACCGAAGGCGAAGGCGACCACCTGCGCCACGAAGCCGGGCGGATTGATGCCGAAATAGCCGGCGATGATGATCGCCACCGCCGCCGAGATCCGCGCCGCCAGCAGCTCGCCTCTTTCCGAGATGTTCGGCGTCAGGTTCTTCTTGAGCAGATCGTGGGAAATCGACGTCGAGATCACCAGCAACAGACCCGCCGCGGTAGACAGCGCCGCTGCCAGGCCGCCGGCCGCCACCAATGCAATCACCCAGGCGGGCAACTGCGCGATCTCCGGATTTGCCAGCACCATGATGTCGTTATCGACATACAGCTCGTTCGGGTTATCCGCCGGCGGGTTGGAAATCAGGCGCTGTCCCTGGGGACCTTGCTCGCCGGTGAATTGCGGCGCTCCCTCGAAGGCCTTGCCGGCATGGTACTGGATGCGGCCGTCGTTGTTCTTATCCTGCCAGGCGATCAGGCCGGCGTGCTCCCAGGTCTGGAACCATGAGGGCAGTTGCGCGTATTCCGCATTCGACACGGTCTGGATGAGGTTGGTGCGGGCGAATGCCGCCACCGCCGGGGCGGTGGTGTAAAGAATGGCGATGAACACCAGCGCCCAGCCGGCCGACAATCGCGCGTCGCGCACCCGCGGCACGGTAAAGAACCGCACGATCACGTGCGGCAGCCCGGCCGTGCCGACCATCAGCGCCAGGACGATGAAGAACACGTCGACCTTGGATTTGCTGCCGCTGGTGTATTCGTCGAATCCGAGCTCCGTCAGCAGGCCGTTCAGACGTTCCAGCACCGGCACGCCGGTGTCCTGCACCTCCGCGCCGAAGCCGATCTGCGGGAAGACATGGCCGGTGACCAGCAAGGAGATGAAGATCGCCGGGATGGTGTAGGCGAAGATCATCACGATGTATTGCGCCACCTGGGTGTAGGTGATGCCCTTCATGCCGCCGAGCACGGCGTAGATGAACACGATCACCATGCCTATGATCACCCCCAGGTCGATATCGACCTCGAGGTAGCGGGAGAACACGATGCCTACGCCCCGCATCTGGCCCGCCACGTAGGTGAACGAGATGAACAGCGCACAGATAATGGCCACCACGCGGGCCGTCTGCGAGTAATAGCGCTCGCCGATGAAATCCGGCACGGTGTATTTGCCGAACTTGCGCAGGTAAGGCGCCAGCAACATGGCGAGCAGCACGTAGCCGCCGGTCCAGCCCATCAGGTACACCGAGCCGTCGTAGCCGCTGAAGGCGATGATGCCGGCCATCGAAATGAACGACGCCGCCGACATCCAGTCGGCGGCGGTGGCCATGCCGTTGGCAACCGGGTGCACGCCTTTGGCGGCGACGTAGTACTCACCGGTGGAGGCCGCCTTCGACCAGATGGCGATGCCGATGTAGAGAGCGAAAGTCGCACCGACGACGATGTAAGTCAGCGTCAAGGTGTCCATCTGCCGCTACTCCTCGTGTACGTCGAATTGGCGATCGAGCCGGTTCATCCGCCAGACGTAGACGAAGATCAGCACGATGAAGGTGTAGATCGACCCCTGCTGGGCGAACCAGAACCCGAGCGGAAAGCCGCCGAGGCGGAACTGATCGAGGAAATCGACGAACAGGATGCCGGCGCCGTACGACACCAGGAACCAGATGACCAGGAGAGTTACAAGCAGGCGGAGGTTTTTTCGCCAGTAGGCGGACGGGCTTTTCTCATCCATACATCCTCCTCATAAGGTATCGCTATCCACCATGCATGGACGGCTTGGTACCAAGGGGTTTTCCTTATGGGTCGGAGATGAAGATCATCCAAAGCCTGCTACTAGGTAATATTCCTATATCGGTCGGCTCGAAAACGCGGGGAAACACCTAGCCGACATGGACAGGCACGCCCGAAAAAAATCCGCCCTGCCACCTGCCGCCGAACTCAACCCTTTGAAAGTGCGGAAGGAAACCCAAGTCAGACAGTGATGCGTCGCCAAGCGGCGCTCGTCCCCGGTCGCATCCCCAGCAAAAACAACCGGCGCAAGTGGCGTGGCGACAATAAAGCCGAACTTCTTTTCGCGCATCGATCAGGCTGACACAGAGCTTTGCCTGCGCATCAATCGCGTTTCGCAGCGGGTACGCACCAGACGCTTTTTCAGCCTCGTCAGCCGGCTGGGCGACGGCCTGTTCTGGTATGCCCTGCTGGCGCTGCTGCCGCTGATCCACGGCGCCGCTGCGATCCGGCCGACCCTGCACATCGGCGGCGTCGCGCTTGTCGGCGTCGTCGTCTACAAGCTGGTCAAATCGAAGCTGGCGCGGGAGCGTCCCTTCGTGGCTTCACCCGACATTCTCTGCGGCTGCCCGCCGCTGGACCGCTATAGCTTTCCGTCCGGCCACACGCTGCATGCCGCGTCGTTCAGCATCCTGATCATGCACTTCTTCCCGCAGCTCGGCTGGGTTGTGCTGCCTTTCGCGCTATTGGTGGCCTCATCCCGCGTCATTCTTGGCCTGCACTATCCGACCGACGTGCTTGCGGGCGCGGCGATCGGCGCTGTCCTGGCCAACGCAAGCCTGCTGCTGGCATGAGCCCGCCTCGCGGCCGGACCGTAGCACCGAATGACGGCCTTGCTCTTGCAAGGCTCCTGCCGGCGCTGAACGGCCGGAAGCAGGGATATTATTCAGGAGCGCGGGCTGTCGCGGGCAGCCCGCCGCCGGCCGCCGTGCCGCAGCAGACCGCAGACTTCCTCGTCGGTGGTCTGGGCAAAGTCTTGGTACCAGTAGCCGACCCCGTAAAACGGGCTGGGTGTCAGCAGGCACAGCACGGCATCGGCCTCACGCTCCAGGATCGCCACCGTCTCGGGCGGCGCCACCGGAACAGCGACGACTATCTTGCGCGGGCGCTGCTGGCGCAGGGCGGCCACTGCCGCCCGCATGGTGGCGCCGGTCGCCAGGCCGTCGTCGATCAGCACCACTTCCCGCCCCGCCAGCGCCGGCAACGCCCGGTTGCCGCGATAAACCCGCTCGCGCCGCTGGAGCTCGCGCTGCTCGCGGGCGCGCACCCGGGCAATCGCGGCCTGGCCGATCTGCAGCTGATCGAGCAGGTCCTCGTTGAGGACAACCGCACCGCCGGTTGCGATCGCTCCCATGGCAAGCTCTTCATGCCCCGGCACACCGAGCTTGCGCACCAGCAGCACGTCCATGTCCAGCCCCAGCCTGCCGGCCACCTCGGCAGCGACCGGTACCCCGCCGCGCGGCAGCGCCAGCACCAGGGCATCCGCTCCGACCTGCCCTGCCAGCAGTGCCGCCAGCCGCCGGCCGGCATCGCGCCGATCCTGAAACCGCATGGTGGCCATCCCGCGCAGCCCCGCGCTTGCCCTCCGTGCCCCCTATCTGGGTTCCCTGCCTGGCAATCCAAGGCGGCCGGGCGGGCACAAAAAAAGGGCCCCTGAGGGCCCTTCTGATATCGAAGCGCAGCGGGATCAGGCGTCGACGGCCTTCATGCTCAGGCGCACGCGACCCTGGCGGTCGACTTCCAGCACCTTCACCTTGACCATCTGGCCTTCCTTCAGCTTGTCGCTGACATTCTCGACCCGCTCGTCGGAAATCTGCGAGATGTGAACGAGACCGTCGCGGCCCGGCAGGATGTTGACGAAGGCGCCGAAGTCCATGAGCTTGGTGACCCGGCCCTCGTACACCCGGCCGACCTCGACATCGGCGGTCAGCAGCTCGATCCGCCGGCGCGCTTCCTCGCCCTTGGCCTTGTCGACCGAGGCGATGGTGACGGTGCCGTCATCCTGGATATCGATGCTGGTGCCGGTCTCTTCGGTCAGGGCGCGGATGGTGAC
>JAJUFY010000028.1 GCA_029263635.1 Ectothiorhodospiraceae bacterium
ACCGGTGGCCAGCCAGGCGTTAGCGGCATTGACCACAGCCGCACAGTCCGCCTGCCGGGTGATATCGCCCGCGCGCGCCTCGATGATGCAACCGGATACGTCGATTTCCATTCCTAAGCTCCTGAACCGTCCTGCTGCCACCGCGTCGAGCAGCGTAACGCTTGTTGCAGAACTCTTCAGCCCTGGGCTTTTGGGTGTGCGCAACGTGTTCGCCGACAAAGTCAGTCCGGCAGCAGATCCGCGGGCTCCCGCTGGTCGGGGACGGCCTGCTGCGATGCAGGCCGGCTGTCAGCGCCGGCGGAGTATCGCCAGCGCGCGCAGCATTTCCTCCGCGACCAGCGGAGCCGACGCGGGATTCTGGCCGGTGATCAGCCTGCCATCGCGCACGGCTTTGGGCTGAAAGTTGGGCGCGCTCTCGAAGCGACCGCCAAGTTCTCGCAGCCGGCTTTCAAGGAGGAAGGGCACGATCTCCGTCAGCCCCACCGCCGCTTCCTCGGCGTTGGTGAAGCTGTTCACCCGTAATCCTTCAACCAGCGGTCTGCCGTCGGCCCGCCGGGCGGCCACCAGCCCCGCCGGGCCATGGCAGACGGCGCCGATGACGGCGCCATTGTCGTAGGCGCGTCCGATCACCGTCGCCAGGGCCTGACTTTCGGGGAAATCCCACATCGTGCCATGGCCGCCGGGCAGGAAAACGACGCTGTAGCGGTCAGGGTCGATGTCGTCGATGCGGCGTGTGTTGTGGATCTTCTCGACCGCATCGGCATCGGCGAGAAAGCGGGTGACCGCCGGTGGGCGGTCGTCGGCACTGCCGAGGCTGCCTGGATCGGCCGGCGCGACGCCGCCTGCGATCGATGCCAGGTGGACTTCCAGGCCGGCGTCGACCAGCGCCCAGTACGGGACCGCCATTTCGTCGTAGTAGAAGCCGGTCTTGCGGCCGGTGCTGCCGAGCCGGTCATGCGAGGTCACGATGATCAGTGCCTGCTGCGTGTTGCTGTGCATGATGCTGTCCTCCGATGACTCCGCGGTTGCGCGATATGGGAGCAATCAGCATGCTTTGATTGGCAATTGTTTTGAAATTGAAAATTTAAGGCGGATTAATAAAAGGATTTATGAAGAATCTTGACCAGTTACGCACCTTCCTGGCGATCTACCGCACCGGTTCCGTCACGAAGGCCGCCGCCCAGCTCGCGATCACCCAGCCGGCGGCCAGCGGTCGGCTGCAGGCCTTGGAGGGCTCGCTGCGACGGCCGCTGTTCGCGCGGGACGGCCGCCGTCTTGTGCCGACGGCGGCCGCACACGATCTGGCACGGGCGATCGGCCCCTATCTGGATGGCCTGGAGGCGGCGGTCTCGACGGCGTTTGCGCATAGCGGCGAGCTGGCGGGGACCGTCCATCTCGGTGGTCCCGCCGAGTTCATGGGTGCGCGCGTGCTGCCGGCGCTGGCGCAGCTCGGGGAGCTTGGTATCCGACTGCGGGTGCGGCTCGGGCTGGCTGCCGATCTGGTAGAGGCTCTGTTGGCCGGCGAGCTCGACCTTGCCGTCGCCACGGTGCGGATCCGCCACGAGGCCCTGGAGTACCGGCAGCTCTACCGGGAGGAGTTCGTGCTGGTCGGAGCACCCAAGTGGGCCGCACGGCTTGCCGGGCAGGAAGGCCCGCTCATCGAGCGTTTGGCCGCGTTGCCGGTGCTGGCATACGCAGCGGATCTCCCTATCGTGCGCCGCTATTGGCGCGAGGTGTTCGAGCGCGAGCCGGAGTTTCAGGCCGCACTGCTGGTCAGCGACCTGACGGCGCTGATACGCGCGGCGGTGGCTGGGGCAGGGATCACGGTCGTGCCGCATTATCTATGCGAGGCGGAACTGGCCGACGGCAGTCTCGTGCTGCTGCACCGGCCGCGGGTGCGGCCGCACAACCTGATCTACCTGGCCTGGAACAAGTTTGCGCTCCGGCGTCCGAGGAATCTGTTCGTACGAGACACACTGGTGAACGCCGCCCGGGGCTGGGCTTCCTGAGTGCGGTGACGCTGCGGGATCGTTCCCGTTTCGCTGCCGCGGTGTACTCGAGGAACGCGGTGCTTGACCTCAACCTTGCTTGAGAAATTATTCTGCCGCCGTTCCCAACTCCCGTGCATTCAAAGAGGTCCTATGCCGTCCAGCATCGAAATCGATACAGCCACGACGCCGCAGCCGGCAAGCCGCCGGGATTGGTGGGGCCTGGCAGTGCTCGTGCTGCCTACGGTACTGCTTGCCCTGGACATGACGGTGCTGCACCTGGCGGTGCCGCATCTGAGCGCCGACCTGCGGCCGACGAGCGCGCAGCTGCTCTGGATTCTGGATATCTACGGCTTCATGATCGCCGGTTTCCTGATGACCATGGGCACGCTGGGCGACCGCATCGGCCGGCGGCGGCTGTTGCTGACCGGAGCGGCGGCCTTTGGTGTTGCCTCCGTGCTGGCGGCTTTCTCTACCACTGCCGGCATGCTGATCGCGACCCGGGCGTTGCTCGGGGTCGCGGGCGCGACGCTGATGCCCTCGACCTTGTCGCTGATCCGGAACATGTTCCAGGTGGATCGCGAGCGGACCTTCGCGATCACCGTCTGGATGACCGGCTTCATCGTCGGCAGCGCGATCGGGCCGCTGGTCGGCGGCATCATCCTGCAGTTCTTCTGGTGGGGCGCGGTCTTCCTGCTGGGGGTGCCGGTCATGCTGCTGCTGTTGGTGAGCGGCCGCCTGTTGCTGCCCGAGTTTCGGGATGCCGCCGCCGGTCGGCTCGACCTGACCAGCGCGGTCATGTCCATTGCAAGCCTGCTGCTGGTGATCTACGGGCTCAAGGACATGGCCCGGAACGGGGTTGCCATCCTGCCCGTGCTCGCGATCGCTGGCGGTCTAGCCGTCGGCGTGCTGTTCGTGCGGCGCCAGCGAGTACTTGCCGAGCCGATGCTCGATCTGGGGCTGTTCGCTGATCGGGCGTTCAGCGCGTCGGTGGTTGCGCTGCTGCTGACCATCATGGCCCTGTCCGGAGCCTGGCTGATGGTGTTCCAGTATCTGCAGGGAGTGCAGGGGATGACGCCGCTCCAGGCAGGGCTGGCGATGTTGCCGGCAACCCTGGGGCAGGTGCTGGCGGCGCTCCTGGTGCCGGCAATCGCCCGGCGGATAAGGCCGGCTGTACTCATCCCGGCCGGGCTGCTGGTTGCCGTGTTCGGCCTCATCGTCATGACGCTGCTCGATGGGCCCGGTGCGGTTTACCTGTTGATTGCCGGCACGGTGATCATGGGCTTGGGCGTGATGCCAATGACGATCCTCGGCACCGATCTGGTGATAAGTTCGGCGCCGCCGGCGAAAGCGGGTGCTGCTTCTGCCACCTCGGAAACCGCCGGCGAGCTGGGGATGGCACTGGGGATCGCGGTGATCGGCAGCATCGGCGCAGCCGTCTATCGGCGGGGCACCATCAGCGCGATTCCGGCCGAACTGCCGCCTGAACTGGCCAGTGTTGCCGCCGATACGCTCGGTGGCGCACTGAGTGTTGCCGCCGGGTTGCCGGCCGCCGCCGGCGCCGAGCTGCTCGCGGCAGCCCGGGCGGCTTTCCATGCCGCGCTGCAGGTCAATGCCGTCATCGGGGCCGCGGTGATCGTCGCTACCGCTGTCCTGATCGCAACATTCCTGCGGCATCTGCCGGCATCATCGGACGGGGCGGGCGAGCCCGACACGGCCGGCATTGCCGCTCCGCGGATGGAGTAGGGCGGCCTGGCATGGCGGCCGCCTCCGGTCCAGCAAGGGTGCTCCAGCGCTGCCGCTGAGGCCGAGCCTCAGCAGCAGCGGCCGTTGCCACCGCCGTAGCGGGCGGCCTGCCGCTCGCGGAAGAATTCCGCCCGGCTCATCGGCTTCCGGTCCGGGTGGGCGCGCCGCATGTGGTCGAGATACCCGTCGTAGTCGGGCACTCCCACCATCAGGTACGCCGTCTGTCGGAGTCCGCGCACGAAAGCTTTCAGTTGCTCGTGCATCGTTACATCCCCCGGCCGACCGGTCCGGTCGAGACACTGGAGCCCGGCAGCTGCTCGAACGGGGTTTCCTGCGCCGTCGGCTGATCGTGGCGCAGCGCCTGCAGGCAGGCGCGGATGCTGAAGAACAGCATGCTGATCACCACGAACATGAACAGGACGGTCAGGCCGGCGTTGACGTAGTCGTTGACGATCACCTGCTGCATCTCCTCCAGGCTCTTGGCCGGCGCCATGACCTCGCCGCGTGCGACCGCCTCACGCAGGCCGGCGGCATGGGTGAGGAAACCAACCTTGGGATCGGCGTGGAAGAGCTTCTGCCAGCCGGCGGTGAGCGTGCAGAGCAGCAGCCAGGCGGTGGGCAGGATGGCGGCCCAGGCGTAGCGTTCGCGCTTCATCTTGAACAGCACCACCTTGCACAACATCAGCGCCACCGCCGCAAGCATCTGGTTGGAGATGCCGAACAGCGGCCAGAAGGTGTTGATGCCGCCCAGCGGGTCGACCACCCCCTGGTACAGAAAATAGCCCCAGGCGCCCACGCACAGCGCCGTCGCGAGCACGTTTGCAGTCCAGGAGCCGGTGTTCTTCAGCGCCGGAACGAAGGTGCCGAGCAGATCCTGCAGCATGAAGCGGCCGGCGCGGGTGCCGGCATCGACCGCGGTCAGGATGAACAGCGCCTCGAACAGGATGGCGAAGTGGTACCAGAAGGCCATCATTCCCGGCCCGCCGGCGATGGCGGCGAAGATCTGCGCCATGCCGACCGCGAGGGTCGGCGCGCCGCCGGCACGGGAGATGATGGTGCTCTCGCCGACGTCCCTGGCCGTCTGGGTCAGCAGCTCCGGCGTGACCACGAAGCCCCACTGGCTGACCGTCGCGGCGGCGCTCTCGGCAGTGGTGCCGATCACCGCGGCCGGGCTGTTCATTGCGAAATACACGCCGGGCTCGATGATGCTGGCGGCCACCAGCGCCATGATGGCGACGAAGGATTCCATCAGCATGCCGCCGTAGCCGATGAAGCGCATGTTCTTTTCGTTGTCGAGCAGTTTCGGCGTGGTGCCCGACGAAATCAGCGAGTGGAAGCCCGACACCGCGCCGCAGGCGATGGTGATGAACAGGAAGGGAAACAGCGAGCCGGACCAGACGGGGCCGGTGCCGTCGACGAAACGGGTCAAGGCCGGCATCTTCAGATCCGGCGCCATGACGAAGATGCCGATAGCGAGGGCGACGATGGCGCCGATCTTGAGGAAGGTAGACAGGTAATCCCGCGGCGCCAGCAGCAGCCATACCGGTAATACCGAGGCGACGAAGCCGTAGCCGATCAACAGCCAGGTGAGCTGCACGCCGTTGAGGGTGAATACCGGCCCCCAGGTCGGGCTCTCAGCGACCTGGCCGCCGACGATGATGGCAAGCATCAGCAGGATGAAGCCCACCACCGACACGCCGCCGATGCGCCCGGGCCGCACGTAGCGCATCCACAGCCCCATGCCGATCGCGATCGGGATGGTGGCCGCCACCGTGGACGTGCCCCAGGGGCTGTCGGCCAGCGCCTTGACCACGATCAGGGCCAGCACCGCGAGGATGATGATCATGATCAGGAAGGCGCCGAACAGCGCAATCACGCCGGGCACGTAGCCCAGTTCCTCCCGTACCAGCTCGCCCAGCGACCGGCCGTCGCGGCGGGTGGAAACGAACAGCACCATGAAGTCCTGCACCGCGCCGGCCAGCACCACGCCGAAGATGATCCACAGCATGCTCGGCAGGTAGCCCATCTGGGCGGCCAGCACCGGGCCGACCAGCGGGCCGGCGCCGGCAATGGCGGCGAAGTGATGGCCGAACAGCACGTACTTGTTGGTGGGGACATAATCCAGCCCGTCGTTGTGCCGTAGCGCCGGCGTGACGCGCAGCAGATTGACGCCCACCACCGTGTTGGCCAGATAAAGCGCGTAGTAGCGGTAGGCGACCAGATAGACCGCCACCGCCGCGACCACGATCCAGAGTGCGTTGATGGTCTCGCCGCGTGCCAGCGCGACGGTGCCCAGGGCGAATGCACCGATCACCGCCAGTGCGATCCAGCCGATCTGCTTGACCAGAGAAGTCATGGGATGTCCTCGCCTCTGCCACGGGGAACGGGGTTGGCCGCGGTGCGCTCCCCAAGGCAGGGACCGAACGCAGCCGCCGTTCTGGCGCCAATATGGGGACGTGCTGGCGCCAGCCGTTGGGTTTTTGCGCCCGATACCCATTCCCGGGGCATGGAGCTGACACAGAGGTGAAGACCATGGCGACTCGTAATGACACCGACGCCGGCCGACCGCGTCTGCTTGAGCGCCTGATGACCCTTGAGCTGGATGCCGACGAGACCTGCCGGGTCGCTGCCGAGCATCTGGCCGATCCGCGCTACCAGGAGCAGCTGCAGGCGTTCCGCGCCGATTACCAGCGGCATCTGCGCGAGCTGACCCCGATCACGCGTCAGCTCGGCGGTCAGCCGCCCGGCCGGCCCGATCTGCGCGGGCGTCTGGAAGAGGGAAGGGTGCTGTTCGCGCAGCTAGGCGGGGATGACGGCATACTCAAGGCGATCCGCGCCAACGCCGAAAAGTTGCTCGAAGCGTACGAGCAGGCGCTTGGACAGGAGCCGGCTGCGCAGGAGGCGATCGCCCGTGGCTGTGCCGATCAGCGCCGTCACCTCGACTGGCTCAACGCCACCATTCGGACCATCGAGACGGCGCCGCATCGCGGCGTCCCGCCCTGGAACATTCCGCCGCCGTCGGGATTCTGAACATCCGGGACACGCCTTGCCGTTGTTCCCTCCGCGTGATGGATGCACCATCGCGGCTGTGATTGGCGGCGCCGGCATTATCTCGCAAGCCTGCTGCAGCCGGGGCGCGTGGTCCGGCTGCAGGGGTCGGCCGGCAGCTGGCTGATCTGCCCTGTCCGCGTCGTCGGCATGTTCTGATTGGGATCACTGCCAGCTCTGCGGCAGGGGCAACGCGATGGTTGCCGGTTTTGTCGCCAAAGCGGGCGTAGTGGCTTGCCTGCTTGCCCGTGTCCGGCCAAACTGGCGGCTTCAATATTTCTATAAAGACTAAAACAGCCATGACCGATCCAACCCTGATGCAATGGATCGCGGCCATTCTCTTCGCGCTGGCCCTGATCCACACCTTCTCCACCAAGATCTTCGAACGCTTGACCCATACCCGGCCCGCTCATGCCGGCGTCTGGCATCTGCTGGGCGAGGTCGAGATCGTTTTCGGCTTCTGGGCGATGATCCTGATTGGCGTGATGTTCTTTGTCGCCGGCAGCGAGGGAACGCTGGCGTACATCGACTCGCGCAACTTCACCGAGCCGATGTTCGTGTTCGCCATCATGGTGGTGGCGGCGAGCAAGCCGGTGCTGCAGGTCGCGGCGGCGTCGGTGCGGGCGGTGGCGCGGATCCTGCCGCTGCCCAACGCCACGGCGATGTTCTTCACGGTGATGTTCCTGGTGCCGCTGCTCGGCTCGCTGATCACCGAGCCGGCGGCGATGACCGTGGCGGCGCTGACCCTGCGCGACCAGTTCTACAGCAAGAAGCTGTCGGATCGCTTCAAGTACGCCATCATCGGCGTGCTGTTCGTCAACGTCTCCATCGGCGGCACGCTCACTCCGTTCGCGGCACCACCGGTGCTGATGGTGGCCGGCCCCTGGGGCTGGGATCTGGCGTTCATGATCACGCAGATCGGCTGGAAGGCCGCACTCGCTGTCTTTGTCAATGCGGCAGCGGTGACACTGCTGTTCCGCCGCGAGCTTGCTCAGATCACGCTCGAGCAGGCGAAGACCGACGATTCGACGCCGCTGCTGCTGGTCCTGGCGCATCTGGGCATCCTGCTGGGGATCGTGATCTTCCTGCACCATCCGCCGATCTTCATGGGCTTCTTCCTGCTGTTCATGGGCATCGCCACCGCCTACCCGCAGTACCAGGAGCGGCTGATCCTGCGCGAGGGCCTGCTGGTCGCCTTCTTCCTGGCTGGCCTGGTCGTGCTCGGCGGGCAGCAGCAGTGGTGGCTGGAGACGGTGCTCATGAAGATGGACGCCGATGCCGTCTTCTGGGGTGCTACCGCCCTGACGGCGATTACCGACAACGCCGCGCTCACCTATCTGGGCTCGCTGGTCCAGGGGCTGACGGACGAATTCAAGTACGCCCTGGTTACCGGTGCTGTGACCGGCGGCGGACTGACGGTCATCGCCAATGCGCCGAACCCGGCCGGTATGTCCATCCTCCGGCATCGCTTCAGCGACAATACCGTCAACCCGCTCAAGCTGCTGATCTCGGCCATCCCGCCGACCCTGGTCGCGGCGGCCGCGTTCCGGCTGCTGTGATGGGGTCAGGCCGATATCGGCCTGAACTGCCACCGAAAGCCGCGGCGAACTGCCGCGGCTTTCTTTTTGAATGCTGCAGACGCACCTATACTGTATAAAAAAACAGTATCGGTGCAGCCATGACCTTTGCCCGTTCCACGCCGCGCGGCCGCGGGACCGCCTGCAATCCCGACAACCGCTTCGCCGCTACCCGGCGCGAGGCCGTCGACGACGGCTGGGCGCAGGACGTGCCGCCGCTGCAGGCGACCGAGGTGCGCTTCGAGCACGCCAGGACGGTCATCACCCGCAACCGCTCGCCGGATGTCGGCTTCGATCGTTCCATCAATCCCTACCGCGGCTGCGAGCACGGCTGCATCTACTGCTTTGCCCGGCCTACCCACGCCTACTGGGATCTTTCGCCCGGGCTGGATTTCGAGACCCGGCTGATCGCCAAGACCAATCTTGCCGAGCGGCTGGAGCAGGAGCTGAGCCGGCCCGGCTACGTGCCGAGGCCGATCGCCCTGGGAATCAACACCGATGCCTATCAGCCGCTGGAGCGCGAGCAGCGCTTGAGCCGGCAGGCGCTCAAGATCCTGCTGCGCTTCCGTCATCCGGTGCACATCGTCACCAAGAGCGCGCTGATCCTGCGAGATCTGGACCTGCTCGCAGCGCTGGCCGAGCAGCGGCTGGTGAGCGTGGCGGTCAGCCTCACCACCCTGGACGACGAGCTCAAGCGCATCATGGAGCCCCGCGCGGCCGCCCCGAAAGCGCGGCTGCGCGTACTGCGCAGCCTGTCCGAGGCCGGCGTGCCGGTCAGCGTGCTGTGCGCGCCGATGATTCCCATGATCAACGACCACGAGCTCGAGCATCTGCTCGAGGCCGCCCACGCTGCCGGCGCCCGTGCCGCTGGCTATGTGCTGCTGCGCCTGCCGCACGAGGTCTCGCCGCTGTTCCAGAGCTGGCTGGCCGAGCATTTTCCGGACCGCGCCGCCCACGTCATGAGCCTGATCCGGCAAAGCCGCGGCGGCGCCGATTACGACAGCCGCTTCGGCATTCGCATGCGTGGCGAGGGCGTGTTCGCCGAGCTGTTGGCACAGCGCTTCCGGCTGGCCTGCAAGCGCCTGGGCTTCCGTCCTCGCGATCCGGCGTTCGGGCTCGACAGCAGCCGCTTCGCCCCGCCCGGCCAGCAGCTCTCTTTGCTGTAAGGCGGCGCTGTGCGCTGCCGTGCCAGCAAGGCCCGGCCGCGTCGCTGGCGATGATGTCGCTGCCGTCCCGAAGGCGTATCCTCTTCGGCCTGGAAGGGACGATGCAGGATGAATGCCGTGGTCACACCGTCATCGCCTGATGGGCCTGCAACCGAGCTGCTGGCGGCACTGGCGCGCCGGCTGGGCGCGGCCCACGTGCTGACCGACCCGGACGCCATGGCCGGCTATCTGGCCGAGCAGCGGGGGCTGTACCGCAGCCGGGCGCTGGCGGTGGTGCGGCCGGCAACGCCGGAGGAGGTGGCCTTCGTGGTGACAGAATGCCGCGCCCGCCGCATCGGCATCGTGCCGCAGGGGGGCAATACCGGCCTGGTCGGCGGCAGCGTGGCCAATGGCGAGATCATTCTGTCGCTCGGCCGCCTGAACCGCATCCGCGAACTGGATCCGGTGAACGCCACCATCACCGTCGAGGCCGGCTGCGTGCTGAAGACCGTGCAGGAAGCGGCGGACCGAGCCGGGCGGCTGTTCCCGCTGGCGCTGGCGGCGGAGGGCTCCTGCCAGATCGGCGGCAACCTGGCGACCAATGCCGGCGGCACCAATGTGCTGCGCTATGGCAACGCCCGCGACCTGGTGCTGGGGCTGGAGGTGGTGCTGGCCGACGGCCGGATCTGGCATGGCTTGTCCGGCCTGCGCAAGGACAACACCGGCTACGACCTCAAGCAGCTCTTCCTCGGCTCGGAGGTCTCGCTCGGCATCATCTACGGCGCCGTGCTCAAGCTCTTCCGGAAGCCACGCAGCCGGGCGACGGCCTTCATCGGCTGCGCCTCGCCGCATCACGCGCTGCGACTGCTGGAGAGGCTACAAGCGGGGGCTGGCGATGCCCTGTCCGGCTTCGAGTTCATGGCCGGCTTCGCCCTGGACATCGTGTTGCGGCATATGCCGGGTGTCGTACGACCGCTGGCGGCCGCGCACGGCGGCTACGTGCTGGCAGAGCTGACTTCGCCCGATCCGGATGCCGATCTGGCCGGCCGGCTGGAAATGCTCCTGGCCGCGGCGCTGGCAGAGGGGGTCATCGAGGACGCCGCGCTGGGCCGCAGCGAAGCGCAGAACCGGGCATTCTGGCAGTTGCGGGAGAGCGTGCCGGAAGCGCAGAAGCGCGAGGGCGGTTCCATCAAGCACGATGTCTCGGTGCCCGTGTCCCGGGTGGCCGATTTCATCGAGGCTGCTTCCCAGGCCTGTACGGAGCGCTTGCCGGGGATCCGGGTCTGCGCCTTCGGCCACTTCGGCGACGGCAATATCCACTTCAACCTGAGCCAGCCGGAAGGGATGGACAAAGCCGAATTTCTCGGCTTCTGGGGCGAGTTCAACCGCCTCGTGCACGATATCGTCGCCGGCATGGGTGGCTCGATGTCGGCCGAGCACGGCATCGGCCTGCTGAAGCGGGAGGAGCTGCGTCGCTACAAGGATCCGGTGGCGCTGGAGCTGATGCGAACGCTGAAGCAGGCGCTGGACCCGCTGAACCTGCTCAATCCGGGGAAGGTACTGGATCCGGGCGGCGGACCGCCGGGGTAAGCCCTCTCAAGCCCGTTTTCGCAGCGTATTTTCTGCCGGCGGAGAGCCGGGCGCTACCTGGCGCTGCGGAGCGCATCCGGAAGGGGCAGGGTGCCGCGGGTGGCGGCACCGCTGCTCTGCCGGCGCAGCGTCAGGCGGCCTGGCGCTGCTGCTCGGCTGCCGGCGGGTGCCGGTCTGCGGCCGGGACGCTGGCACGCGCTGCAAGGCTTTCCTGATAGTCCCGGGCGCACATCAGCTCGATCTCCAGGCGCGGATCCTGCTTGAGGGCGGCGGCGAGTTCGCGCTGCTCGGCATCGCGGAGATTCAGCAGATGCAGGGGTAGAACGACAGCGGCGACGAAAGCGGCGATCAACAGGATTTCCATGCTGTCTCCTCGGCGCTTGAGCGCCTTTCTGCTTTACGGTTTCCTATGTTGTCAAAATCTTAGTGCCCATATTGCTGCGATGCAACATAGATTGTCGATCCTTATGGGTAAGAAAATCTTTGTGATGTGCGATCCGCAAGCGGGGCTTCCGTAGAGCTCGCCTGGCGCCATGCCAGCGCCCATCGAGGCCCGGCTGCTCAGAAATTCCCGAATCTTCGTTAAACTGCCGGCCAGGTCTTGCCCTTTAAGAACGAGATACGGGGGGAGAGGGGATGCGACGCTTTCGGATCTGGGGCCTGCGCGTGCTGCTGGTGGTCGCCGTCGTGCTGGCCGCTGGCGTGGGCTGGAAGTGGGAGGACATCCAGCGACTGCTGGCTGTCAACTCGCTGTTTGCCGAGGACAGGATCGTCGGCAACTTCAGCAGCATGGATCGGCTGTTCTTCCACACCGAGCTGCCGCGCGGCACGGGCCCGGTCTCCCCGCTGCCCGAGCAGCCGCGCGCCATCCCCGACCTGGGCGACTGGGTGCAGGAGCGATCCGTCACCGGCATCGTGGTGCTGAAGGACGGCGCGATCGCCCACGAGGCGTACTATCTCGGCACCAAGCCGGAGGACCGGCGAATCAGCTGGTCGGTGGCCAAGTCGTATCTGTCGGCGCTGCTGGGCATCCTGATTGCCGACGGCGCGATCGGCAGCATCGACGAGCCGGTGACCAACTATGTCCCGGCGCTGGCCGGTACCGCCTATGACGGCGCCACCATCCGCAACGTGCTGCAGATGGCCAGCGGCGTGCGTTTCAACGAGGACTACCTCGATTACCACTCGGACATCAACCGCATGGGCCGGGTGCTGGCGCTGGGTGGCTCCATGGACGACTTCGCGGCCGGCCTGAAAGTCCGCGACCGGGCTCCGGGCGAGGCATGGCAATACGTGTCCATCGACACCCACGTGCTCGGCATGGTGATCCGCGGCGCCACCGGCCGCAGCGTCATCGAGCTGATGGCCGAGAAGCTGGTACAGCCGATGGGGCTGGAGGCGGCGCCGTATTACGTGACGGACGGCTACGGCACCGCTTTCGTGCTGGGCGGACTGAACATGCCGACCCGGGACTATGCCCGCTTCGGCCAGATGTTCCTGCAGGACGGTTACTGGAACGGCCGCCAGATCGTGCCGGCCGAATGGGTGGCCGAGTCGACGGCGCCGAGCGCGCCGACCGCCGAGGGGGCGATCCGCTACGGTTACCAGTGGTGGATCGCGGCGGATGCACCGCCCGGCGAGTTCTTCGCCCGCGGAATCTACGGCCAGTATGTCTACATCAACAAGCCGGCCGGCGTCGTGATCGCGGTGAATTCGGCTGACCGCAAGTTCCGGGAGCCCGGCGTGTTCGAGCAGAACCTGGCCACATTCCGGCGTATCGCCGCCGCGCTCCAGTAAGCCTCCAGGTCGGGCAGCAGCCGCTGCCCGACAGAGCGATCGGATCCCGTCAGCGGCTGTCGACCGGATCCTGATGGATGATGACCTCGGCATCCGGGAA
>JAJUFY010000101.1 GCA_029263635.1 Ectothiorhodospiraceae bacterium
CCGAGGATGCCGATACGGCCGGCCGCTCCGACCTGATCGCCGAGCTGCACGACGAGCAGCAGAACCTGCTGATGGCCGAACAGGCGGCCATGCAGAATCCGGAGGTGCAGCAGGCCAGGGAGCAGTTCATGACGGCGCTGCTGCAGGCCATGCGGGAGGAAAACCCCCGAACCGACGAGATGATCGGCTCCCTCAAGGACAAGAACGCCCAGCTGCAGGAAATCGTCACTGCCCGCAGCGGGCAGCGCTAGCCGTTGCCGGACGGTCTGCTATGCTCTCGCCGGGCAGCGAGAGGGGCAGTGGATGGATGAGGACACGACCGCGGGCGCATTCAGCCTGCACCCGCAACTGGCGGCGGACTGTCTGAC
The DNA here is from genome assembly GCA_029263635.1 of Ectothiorhodospiraceae bacterium. Classification (GTDB taxonomy): domain Bacteria; phylum Pseudomonadota; class Gammaproteobacteria; order Nitrococcales; family AK92; genus JAAYIK01. The sequence goes on from JAJUFY010000101.1 coordinate 369, forward strand.
GGTCGGCGCGTTGCCGCTGTGCCTGGTCCTGCTGATGCGGGACGCCCGCTATCCCTGGTTCATCCTGGTGCCGGCACGGCCGGCGGTGAGCGAGATCTACCAGCTGTCGGACGCTGACCGCAGCCAGCTCATGGAAGAATCGACGCTGCTGTCCCGCTGCATGGTAGAGCTGTTCGGTCCGGACAAGCTCAATATCGCCGCTCTCGGCAACGTCGTGCCGCAGCTGCATCTGCACCATATCGGCCGCTATCGCTCCGACCCGGCCTGGCCCGGCCCGGTCTGGGGCCGGCTGCCGGCGCTGCCCTATGCGCCGGGCGCCGCCGAGGCGCGAGTAGAGGCGATGCGGGCCGCTCTCGGCGAACGGCTGCAATGGCCGCTGTGAGAACCGCATGAAAGGCCTGACGCCCGAGGAGCTGGCCCTGCTCAAGCGGCTGGACCGGCTGGCCCGGCTGCTGGACGAGCGCTTCGTGATACCGGGTACCGGCTGGCGGATGGGGCTGGACGGCGTGATCGGCCTCATTCCCGGCATCGGCGATGTCGTCACCGGCGGCATGGCGCTCTACATCCTGCTCCAGGCGCGCCGGCTGAGGCTGCCGCGCCACCTGCAGGCGCGCATGCTGGCCAATATCGGCATCGACGCGCTGGTAGGCAGCGTGCCCGTGCTCGGCGACGTGTTCGACATCGCCTTCAAGGCCAACCGCCGCAACCTCGACCTGCTGCGCCGGCATCTGGCCCGGCGGGCACGCTAGCAGCCGCGGTCCTCCGTAATGACGGGCCAAGGACTTGCCGGTCCGTCTCCTTCCCCGTCATGGCGAGGAGGCGTCAGCCGACGACGCAGCGAGCCTTGGTGAGCACCCTCCGGATGGTGGCCCCGTCATCGGGTGGCACCTTGTTGTCTCGGGATTGCTTCGCTTACCGCTCGCAAGGCGGCGGAGGCAGTGCCGCGGGCTGTCAGTGCCGCGCCGGGTGCGGGCCGGAACGCAGGTAGTCGGTCATGGCCTCCGGATCGATCGGCGGAGTAAACAGGAAGCCTTGCGCGTAGCGGCAGCCCAGATCCAGCAGCTGCTGCCGGTGCTGCCGGCTTTCGACGCCTTCGGCGATGGTCTGGATGCCGAGCCTGCTGCCGAGGCCGATGATGGCCTGGACGATGGCGTCGCTGGTGATGTTGCTGCCAAGGCCGCTGGTGAACGTGCGGTCGATCTTGAGGATGTCCAGCGGGAACTGGTGCAGGTAGCTCAGCGACGAGTAGCCGGTGCCGAAGTCGTCCACGCAGACATGGACCCTGAGTTCCCGCAGGTTCCCCAGCATGGCCGCGGCCTGGACCGGATGCTCGCGGAGCACCGCCTCGGTGATCTCCAGCGCCAGGTTGCGGCCGCTGAGCCGGTAGCGCTGCAGGGTGTCGGTGATCTGGGCGAGCAGCCCGCGGTGGCAGAACTGCCGCGCCGACAGATTGACGTGGACCACGAATTCGTCGCCCAGCGGCAGCTCCTGCTGCCATTCGGCGAGTGCGCGGCAGGCATCGTCCATCACCTTCTGGCCGATCGGGATGATCAGGCCGGATTCTTCCGCCAGTGCCAGGAACTCCTGCGGCGGGAACCGGGCCTCGGTCGGGTGGTTCCAGCGGGCCAGCGCTTCGACGCCGATGCAGCGGCCGGTCTGCAGGTCGACGATGGGCTGGAACTGGATGCCGAATTCGCCCTGCTCCACCGCCCGGCGCATGTGGGTTTCCCGCCTCAGCTGGGTGATGGCGCGGTCGTGCATGCCGGCTTCGAAAATCACGTGGCTGCCCTTGCCCTGGTTCTTGGCCCGGTACATGGCGATGTCGGCGTCCCGCAGCGCCTGCTCGGGCTTCTTGTAGTTGGCGGTCCCGAAGGTGATGCCGATGCTGGCGCTGGTGTAAATCTCGGTGCCGCCGAGCAGGAAGGGCTCGGCCATTTTCTCGTGGATGCGCTCGGCGACGCGGATCGCATCCGAGGTGTGCTGGATGTCGTCGAGCAGGACGGTGAATTCGTCGCCGCCCAGCCGCGCCAGGGTGTCCTGCGGCCGCAGGCAGGATTCCACCCGGCGCGAGAACTGGATCAGCAGCTCGTCGCCGACCAGGTGGCCGAGGCTGTCGTTGATGACCTTGAAGCGGTCCAGGTCCATCAGCATCACCGCATAGCGGCCGCCTTCCCGGGCGCCGCGGGCGATGGAGCGGGCCAGCCGGTCGGTGAGCAGGGCGCGGTTGGGCAGGCCGGTCAGGGCGTCGTGGAAGGCGTTGTGCTCGAGCTTGCGCTCGATGTCCTTGCGTTCGGTGATGTCGCTGGCGATGCCGGCGTAGCCGGCGATCTGGCCATGCTCGTCGAGTACGGTCGAGAGCGTCAGCAGCGCCGGAAAGGTGCTGCCATCGCGGCGCTTCTGCTCGATTTCGCCTTCCCAGGTCCGCTCCTTGGCGAGGGCCTGACGGATTTCCTGCAGCAGCTCCTTGTCGGAATCCGGCACGATCAGCTCGGTGAAGCGGCGGCCCAGGGCGGCGTCGGCCGGCCATTGATAGAGCTGCGCGGCATAGCGGTTCCAGTAGATGATGCGGTCATCGGCGTCGGTGGCAAGCACCGCGTTGTGGACCTGGTCCAGCAGCGAGGCCTGGAAGCGGATGCGCTGCTCGGCCTGCTTGCGCTCGGTGAGATCGCGGATGATGGCGAGCACGCGCGGCTCGCCGTCGAGCACCACGGTATCGAGAATGACCTCGGTGTCGACCGGCGTCTTGCCGGCGCGCTGGAACCGCCATTCGAACCACAGCCTGCCGTCGCTGGGCGTCTCCCGGATCTGCTCCCGGAACCTGGGCGCGGAAAGGCTGCCGTCGGCCTGGCGAGGCGGCGACAGGGTGGCGGGGTCGCGGCCGAGCAACTGCTCGAAGGAGAGTCCGAACAGGGCGGTGGCCGGCTCGTTGCAATGAACGATCCGGTCGTTACGGATCAGCAGGATGGCGTCCGGGACCGAATTGACCAGCGTCTTGTAGCGGTTCTCGCTCTCGCGCAGCCGCGTTTCGACGTATTTGCGCTCGACGGCGTAATGGATGGCCCGGCTCAGCTCCGAGGGCCGGACATCGTCCTTCACCAGGTAATCCTGCGCACCTTCCTGAATGGCCCGCAGCGCCAGTTCCCGGTCACGGGAGCCGGTGAGCACGATGATGGGTATGCCGCCGGCGTGCTGGTGCATGGTCTGGAAGGTTTCCAGCCCGAGGCTGTCCGGCAGCGACAGGTCGAGCAGGATGACGGCGATCTGTTCCCGCTGCAGCATTGCCAGGCCGGCTTCCAGGCGGGCGGCGTGCAGGACCGGCAGCATGACATCCTCGGTTTCCGCCAGCATGGCCTGGATCAGCAGCACATCGGCGCTGTTGTCTTCGATCAGCAGCACAGCCCCTTCGATGCGGGATCGAGAGGCAGGGTCGGCGGCGGATTTGATGTCGTCCGGCATGAACATCCTGTCCGGCGTAGCTCGGCGGGCTCTTTACCCCCCGGTTGTTATTCGTGTCGGGTGTTCTGCGATTCGAGGCCAGTCGGCTGTTGGCCCGGGCGCTCTCGCTCGCCGTCCGCGCGCCGGCCGCCGGGAAACGCCGAGGCAGCCGTGAGCGCCGTGCCGCGCCAAGCCGGTAAGAATGATCCGCGGAACGGGCGCGAGGCCGGTTCAGCGAGCATCATGCAAAGCTAGATGGGGACGTGTGGGGAGGGATCAAGCGCCCGCTGGCGGGTGGTGGATCGCCGGCGGGAAACAGGCAGCGGCTGCCGGCGTCCGGCAGCCGCCAGGGATGGGATCAGAGGTCCTCGTCGTAGTCGTCGTAATCGGCCAGCAGCCGCCGCAACCGCCGCTCCTCGCGCAGTTCTTCGATGGCGCGGCGGTAGTCGCGGTCGCCACGACCGGCCCGCGTGCGCGGGAAATCCTCCAGTATCGAGTCGTCCATCTCGATATCCGGATCGTCCAGGATGTCTTGATAGTCCGCGTCGCTCCCCATGCGTACTGCCTCCTGAAAGCGTGACTAGCGTCGTCTGCGGTTGTGAGCCTGCTTCTTTCGAGCGCTATATACAGCCTTTTTTCGACGCCGAGAAGTGGTCCCGCTCACGCTTTGCGAAGTCGTGCGCGGGACTAGCGGTTCTCGACGAACAGCGCCGGATCGACCATGGCTCCGTTCAGGGTCACGCCCCAGTGCAGATGCGGTCCGGTGACGCGGCCGGTGGCGCCCACGGTGCCGATGGTCTCGCCGGGCTGCAGCCACTGACCAGGTTCGACGGCGATTTGTTCCAGGTGGCAGTACATGGTGATCAGGCCGCCGCCGTGATCGAGGAAAACGGTGTTGCCGTTGAAGAAGAAATCGCCGGCATCCAGCACCCGGCCGGCGGCCGGCGCCTTGATCGGGGTTCCGGCGGGAGCAGCCAGGTCGAGTCCGCTGTGCGGCCGCCGCGGCTCGCCGTTGAAGAACCGGCGCAGCCCGAACGGGCTGCTCTCGGGGCCGTCGACCGGCAGCGCGAGGCGCAGCGAACCCGGCAATTCCTGGCTGTAATGGGTCAGCGCCGCACGGATGCGGACCTGCTCGGCGCGGATGCGCGCCAGCTCCTCCGGCGAGGGCGACACGTAGCGGCGCTGCACGGTCAGGTGCTGCTCTGCGTAGGCCTTGGGCATGACCTCGAATGTGATGCGGCGCTCGCCGCTGACCAGCTCCTGCGGGCCCGGCTCGGCATCCAGCGGGATGCCGACCACGGCCTTCCAGCCATTGTCGTTGACCACCAGCACCGGCCGGTCGCCGTAGAACACCTGCGGCGCCGGTGCGCTGGCGTCGGCGATCGGAATCACGGCAACGCCGCCCGGCACCCGGCTGTCCGGCGGCAGGCCGAGCGCGAAGGCCGAGGCCGGCCCGAGCAGGGCGGCCGCCAGCAGCAGAAGGCAAAGGCGTGTCGTCATGAGGTCTCGCTCGTGCTTTCGATCAGGCAATACAGTTCGCCTTCGGCGAGCCGGGTCACGACCCGCTCGCCGGGGCTGGCGTCGGCGGCGCGGCGCAGCACGCTGCCGTCGTCCCGCCGCACCACGGCATAGCCGCGCGCCAGGGTCGCCAGCGGGCTGACGGTATCCAGCCGGTGCGCCGTGAAGGCCAGCGTGCGCTCGCCGGCCCGCAGCTGGCGCCGCACGGCGGTGACCAGCCGCTGCTGCAGCTGCTCATTGCGGGTGCGCAGGGCGCTGATCTGCAGCAGCGGGCTGCGCCGGTGCAGACGCTCGTGTGCCTGCTGCTGGCGCAGGGCCAGTTCCCGCAGCCGGCGGCGGGCGGCCTGCTCGAGCCGCAGCTGCAGGCCGTCCAGGCGCTGGCTGGCGTCCTGCAGGCGGCGCTGCGGATGGTGCTGTTCGAGGTGCCGGCGCAGCCAGCCCACCCGCTCGCCGAGGCGATTCAGGTGCAGGCGGAGCAGCTGCTCCAGGCGGCCGGCCTGCCGCGCCAGCTGGGAGGCCCAGGCGGCCGCGTCGGGGCTGATCATCTCGGCCGCGGCGGAGGGCGTCGGCGCCCGCTGGTCGGCGGCCAGGTCGGCGATGGTGAAGTCGATCTCGTGGCCGATGGCCGATACCACCGGAATGGGGCAGGCATGGATGGCGCGGGCGACCACCTCTTCGTTGAAGGCCCACAGGTCTTCGAGCGAGCCGCCGCCGCGGGTCACCAGCAGCACGTCGACCTCGGCGCGCTCGCCGGCCTGGCGGATGGCGGCGGCGATCTTCTCGGCGGCGCCCGCGCCCTGCACCGGCACCGGGTAGATCAGCACCGGCAGCGCCGGGAAGCGGCGCGCGAGCACGGTGAGCACGTCGCGGATGGCGGCGCCGGTGGGGGAGGTGACCACGCCCAGCCGCCGCGGCAGCGGCGGCAGCGGCCGCTTGCGGGCCGGGTCGAACAGGCCTTCCTTCTGCAGCCGCTGCTTGAGTTCCTCGAAGGCGCGTCGCAGCCGGCCGTCGCCGGCTTCCTCCATGTGTTCGATGACCAGCTGGAATTCGCCGCGCGCCGGGTACAGTCCCACCCGGGCGCGTACCAGCACCTGGTCGCCGTCCTTGGGCCGGAAGCGCAGGTTGAGCGCCTTGTTGCGGAACATCGCGCAGCGGACCTGGCTGTCGCCGTCCTTGAGCGAGAAGTACAGATGCCCGGAACCGGGCCGGGCGAGATTGGACAGCTCGCCCTCGACCCAGAGCAGCGGAAAGCTGCCTTCCAGCAGGAGGCGAACTTCCTGGGTGAGGCGCGAGACGGTGTAGATTTCGCGGCCGTCGCTGCGGCCGCCGGTGTCGAGCAGGTCGTGCATGGCGCGATGATAGCAGCGTGGCGGCTCCGCCCGCAGGACGAAGCCGGCAATTTCTGCGGCGGCAGCGAAAACGGCGGTTTACGGGTTTGGCGGCAATTTCTATAATGTCCGGCTATTCAATTTTTGCCCGCCGGCAGCAGGTGCCATCTATGCGAATTGTTCAGGACGCCCTGACCTTCGACGACGTACTCCTCCTTCCCGCCCAATCCTCTGTCCTGCCCCGGGACGTTGACCTCAGAACCCAGCTTACGCGCGAAATCCAGCTCAGCATCCCGCTGGTGTCGGCGGCGATGGATACCGTCACCGAGGCACGGCTGGCGATCGCGCTGGCGGAGCAGGGCGGCCTGGGCATCATCCACAAGAACCTGACGGTGGAGCAGCAGGCGGCCGAAGTACGGCGGGTGAAGAAATTCGAGAGCGGCGTCATCAAGGAACCGATCACGGTCTCGCCGACCACCACCATCGCCGAGGTGCTGGAGCTGACCCGGGCGCACGGCATTTCCGGCGTGCCGGTGGTGGACGGCGAGGATCTGGTGGGCATCGTCACCAGCCGCGACCTGCGCTTCGAGCATCGGCTGAGCGAGCCGGTCGCCGTCGCCATGACCCCGAAGGAGCGGCTGGTGACCGTGCGCGAAGGCACCGACCGCGAGGAAGTGCAGCGGCTGCTGCACCACAACCGCATCGAGCGGGTGCTGGTGGTGAACGACCGCTTCCAGCTGCGCGGCATGATCACCGTCAAGGACATCCTCAAGGCCAAGGATTACCCGCACTCCTGCCGCGACGAGCATGGCCAGCTGCGGGTGGGCGCCGCG
>JAJUFY010000055.1 GCA_029263635.1 Ectothiorhodospiraceae bacterium
AAGGACGACGCCGAGCTCCAGAACTTCCTGCTCTTCCAGATGGGCGACGGCGTGCGCATCCAGGCCGGCGGCGGCAAGATATACAAGGGCCAGGCCATGATCCGCATGCTCTCGGACATCCGGCTCATCCGCGACCGCCTGCACGAGGCCCAGACCATGGGCATCGAGGAGGACCTCTTCCTGGCCCTGCTGGGCAGCCCGCACAAGCTCTCCTTCCGCTACTTCGAGAAGAACGAGGGCGCGGAGGCCGCTTTCGTGCAGGACATGCACGAGCGCGGCTACAAGGTGCGGCTGGAGACCGAGCGCGACGAGGAGAACCAGAAGGAGCGCGCCTTCCTGGTCTTCGAGAACCAGGGCGGCCACCGCACCCGGCTGGCCATGGAATTCTTCAATTCCAAGACCTACAAGAAAACCTACGAGATCTACGCCTCGCTCACGGCCGAGGGGAACAGCTTCACCCTGCTCCGGCCCGAGGGCCAGAACGAGGGTCTGGGACTCTTCGCGCTCTACGACCTGGTCATGGCCGAGGCCCACAAGGGCTGGGGCATCCAGCGCTACAAGGGCCTGGGCGAAATGAACCCGGAGCAGCTCTGGGAGACCACCATGGACCCGGACAAGCGCACCATGCTCCAGGTGACCATCAAGGACGCCGTGGAGGCCGACGACATCTTCAAGAACCTCATGGGCGACATGGTGGAGCCCCGGCGGCAGTTCATCGAGCGCAACGCCCTGGCCGTGCAGGAACTGGACATCTAGGGCGTTTCCGCCCCGCGTCTCATATCGGAGGAACGTGTGGACAACTTCGTCACCATTGAACAAGAACTGAAGAAATCGTACCTGGAGTATTCGCTCTCGGTCATCATCGGCCGGGCCATCCCGGACGTGCGCGACGGCTTGAAACCCGTGCACCGGCGCATCCTCTACGCCATGCACGACCTGGGCAACGTCTGGAACCGGCCGTACAAGAAGTCCGCCCGCGTGGTCGGCGACGTCATCGGCAAGTACCACCCCCACGGCGACACCGCGGCGTACGACACCCTGGTCCGCATGGCCCAGGACTTCAGCCTGCGCTACCCCCTGGTGGACGGCCAGGGCAACTTCGGCTCCATCGACGGCGACTCCGCGGCGGCCATGCGCTACACCGAGGTGCGCATGTCCCGGCTCACGGCGGAGTTCCTGGCCGACATCGAGAAGGAGACCGTCAACTTCCGGCCCAACTACGACAACACCCTGCAGGAGCCCGAGGTCCTGCCCACCAAGGTGCCGAACCTGCTGATCAACGGCAGTGCCGGTATCGCCGTGGGCATGGCGACCAACATCCCGCCGCACAATCTGGGCGAGGTGATCGACGCCTGCATCGCGCTGATCGACGACGAGTCGCTGGACGTCGATGCGCTGATGGACTATCTGCCGGCGCCGGACCTGCCGACCGCGGGCATCATCAACGGTCTCGCCGGCATCCGCGAGGCCTACCGCACCGGCCGCGGCCGGATGGTGATGCGGGCGCGCAGCCACATCGAGGACGACGACAAGAACGGCAAGCAGAGCATCGTCGTCACCGAGCTGCCGTACCAGGTGAACAAGGCCAAGCTGATCGAGAAGATCGCCGAGCTTGCCAAGGAAAAGCGCATCGAGGGCATCACAGAGCTGCGCGACGAGTCGGACAAGGACGGCATCCGCATCGTCATCGAACTGCGTCGCGGCGAGGTGCCGGAGGTGGTGCTCAACAACCTCTACCAGCAGACCCAGCTGCAGACGGTGTTCGGCATCAACATGGTGGCGCTGGTCGACGGCCAGCCGCGCCTGCTGGATCTCAAGCAGATCCTCGAAGCCTTCCTGCGCCACCGCCGGGAGGTGGTGACCCGCCGCACGGTGTTCGACCTGCGCAAGGCGCGCGAGCGGGCGCATATTCTGGAAGGCCTGGCGGTGGCGCTCGCCAACATCGACGAGATCATCGCCCTGATCAAGGCCTCGCCAGGCCCGGCCGAGGCGCGGGACGCGCTGCTCTCGCGGCCCTGGCACCCGGGCATCGTCCACGCCATGCTGGAGCGTGCCGAAGGGCATGCCTACCAGCCGGAGGACCTGCCGCCCGGGCTGGGGCTGGGGCCGGACGGCTACCGGCTGTCGCCGGCGCAGGCACAGGCGATCCTCGATCTGCGGCTGCACCGGCTGACCGGGCTGGAGCAGGACAAGATCATCGACGAGTACAAGCAGCTGCTTGCCGAGATCGATGGTCTGCTGGAGATCCTCGGTTCCAGCGAAAGGCTGATGGAGGTGATCCGCGGCGAGCTGCTCGACATCAAGGAGCGCTACGGCGATCCGCGCCGCACCGAGATCATCGCCAACAGCCTGGACCTCACGCTGGAGGACCTGATCGCACCGGAAGACGTGGTGGTGACCCTATCGCACGGCGGCTACGCCAAGTCGCAGCCGCTGTCGGCCTACGAGGCGCAGCGGCGCGGCGGCAAGGGCAAGAGCGCCACCAAGATGAAGGAAGAGGACTTCATCGACCGCCTGTTCATCGCCAACACGCACGACACCCTGCTGTGCTTCTCCAGCCGCGGCAAGTGCTACTGGCTGAAGGTCTATGAGCTGCCTTCCGGCAGCCGCGGCTCGCGCGGCAAGCCGATCGTCAACCTGCTGCCGCTGGAGGAGGGCGAGCGCATCAACGCCGTGCTGCCCATCAAGGAGTTCGGCGATCAGCACTACGTGTTCATGGCCACCAGCCGCGGCACGGTCAAGAAGACTCCGCTGGTGGACTTCTCGCGGCCGCGCTCGAGCGGCATCATCGCGATCGACCTGCGCGAGGATGACGCGCTGGTAAACGTCGGCATCACCGACGGCAGCCGCGACGTGATGCTGCTCACCGACGCCGGCAAGGCGATGCGCTTCCATGAGTCGGCGGTGCGGCCGATGGGGCGGACCGCGGCCGGCGTGCGCGGCATCCAGCTGCAGGAAGGCCAGCAGGTGATCGAGCTGCTGATCCTCGGCGAGGGTACTATCCTGACCGCCACCGAGAACGGCTACGGCAAGCGCACGGCGGTCGACGAGTACCCGGCCAAGGGCCGCGGCGGCATGGGCGTGATCTCGATCCAGACCTCGGAGCGCAACGGCAAGGTGGTGTCCGCCTCGCAGGTCACCGACGAGGACGAGGTGATGCTGATCACCAAGAACGGCACCCTGGTGCGGACCCGCGCCAGTGAGATTTCCGTGCTCAGCCGCAATACCCAGGGGGTGAAGCTGATCTCGCTGGAAGAGGGCGATCAGCTGGTCGGGGTGGAACGGATAGAGCCGATGGCCGACGACGAGGGCGACGCCGCCGAGGACTGAGTCGCCGGGAGGCTCGGGCGTGCAGCGGCGCGGGGCCTGCCGTCAGGAATTCTTTGTCATCTTTAGGAGCGAGTGCATGTCGCGAGTGTTCAACTTCAGTGCCGGGCCGGCCATGATGCCGGAAGAGGTTCTTCAGCAGGCGCGCGAGGAAATGCTGGACTGGCGCGGGTCCGGCATGTCGGTGATGGAGATGAGCCACCGCGGCAAGGAGTTCGTCGCCATCGCCGCCGAGGCCGAGCAGGATCTGCGCGATCTGCTCAAGGTGCCGGCCAACTACAAGGTGCTGTTCCTGCAGGGCGGCGCCACCGGCCAGTTCGGCGCCATCCCGATGAACCTGCTGCGCGGCAAGCAGAGCGCCGACTACGTCAATACCGGCGCCTGGTCGAAGAAGGCCATCTCCGAAGCCAAGAAGTACGCCAAGGTCAATATCGTTGCGAGCGGCGAGGCCAGCAATTTCCTGGCGATCCCGCCGCAGAGCGAGTGGACGCTCGACCCCGACGCCGCTTACGTGCACTACACGCCCAACGAAACCATCTCCGGCGTCGAATTCCATTGGGTGCCGGAGACCGGCGACGTGCCGCTGGTGGCGGACATGTCGTCCACCATCCTGTCGCGGCCGATCGACGTCTCCAAGTTCGGGCTGATCTATGCCGGCGCGCAGAAGAACATCGGCCCGGCCGGGCTCGTTATCGTCATCGTCCGCGAGGACCTGATCGGCCAGGCCCTGCCGATCACCCCCAGCATCTGGGACTACAAGATCCAGGCCGATGCCGATTCCATGTCCAACACGCCGCCGACCTACACCTGGTACCTGGCCGGCCTGGTGTTCAAGTGGCTGAAAGCCAAGGGCGGCCTGGAGGCCATGGCCGAGATCAACAAGCGCAAGGCCGACAAGCTGTATGCCGCCATCGACAACTCCGGCGGCTTCTACCGCAGCCCGGTGGAGCCCTCGGCCCGCTCCTGGATGAACGTGCCCTTCCTGCTGCCGTCCGGGGAACTGGAGAAGCCGTTCCTGGAGCAGGCCAAGCAGGCCGGGCTGGTGACGCTCGCCGGTCACCGCAGCGTCGGCGGCCTGCGTGCCAGCATTTACAACGCCATGCCGGAGGAAGGCGTGGACCGGCTGGTGGAGTTCATGCAGGACTTCGCCCGCCGCAACGGCTGAGGCAGCGGCGTGCATGCTCCTGGCCCCTGCCCTCGGGCAGCCGCGGCCAGGGGCCGCCCGGCGGGCCCCGGCAGGCATGGGCGGGCGCTAACAGATTTGGAGGATCGATGTTCAAGATCCAGACGCTTAACAATATTTCAGTGAAGGGCCTGGAGCGGCTGCCGCGCGATCGCTACGAGATCGCTTCCGAGATCGGCCATCCCGACGCGATCCTGGTGCGCTCGGCGAAGATGCACGATATGCCGATTCCCGACACGGTGAAGGCGATCGGCCGCGCCGGCGCGGGGGTAAACAACATCCCCGTGGAGGCCATGACCCGCCGCGGGGTGGTGGTGTTCAACGCCCCGGGCGCCAACGCCAACGCCGTCAAGGAGCTGGTGCTGGCGGGCATGCTGCTCGCCGCCCGTAACATCCCCCAGGCCTGGGACTTCGCTCGGCGCCAGGAGGGCGACGACGCGGCCATCGACAAGGCGGTGGAAGCCGGCAAGAAGAATTTCGTCGGCTTCGAGCTGCCCGGGCGGACGCTGGGCGTGATCGGCCTGGGTGCGATCGGCGTGCTGGTGGCGAACGCGGCCCGCGCGCTGGGCATGAACGTCATCGGCTACGACCCGCAGATCACGGTCAGTCGTGCCTGGCAGCTGTCGTCGGACGTCCAGCAGGCGCATTCGGTCGACGAGGTCATGGCCCGCTCGCAGTTCGTGACGGTGCACGTGCCGCTGATGGACGCCACCCGCAACCTCATCAATGCCGAGCGCCTCAAGACCATGCCTGCCAACGGCGTGATCCTGAACTTTTCCCGCGCCGGCATCGTCGACGACGAGGCGGTCACCGCCGCCCTGGACGAAAAGCGGCTGTGGGCCTATGTCTGCGACTTTCCGAGGAATCTCACCAAGAACCACCCGCGCGTGATCGCCCTCCCGCATCTGGGGGCCTCCACCGAGGAGGCCGAGGAGAACTGCGCAGTGATGGTCGCCGACCAGCTGCGGGATTTCCTCGAGAACGGCAACATCCGCAACTCGGTGAATTTCCCCGAGCTGGCCATGCCGCGCAGCAACCGGGGCAACCGGCTCGCCATCGCCAATGCCAACGTGCCGAACATGCTCGGCCAGATCTCGGCGGCGCTGGGTGAGGCCGGCGTCAACATCGACGACATGTACAACAAATCCCGCGGCGAGGTGGCCTATACCCTGGTCGACATCCAGGGGCAGGCGCCGGAAGCCGCGGTAGAGCGGATCCGCGCCATCGACGGTGTGCTGAACGTGCGGGTCATCCCCTGAGTCCACGATATATGGCCGACAACGACAAGCTTGCGGACATCCGCACCCAGATCGACGCCCTCGACGAACAGATCCTGGCGCTGGTGAGTCAGCGGGCCAGGCTGGCACTGGAGGTGGCCCGCGCCAAGCGCGCGGTCGGCGAAACCAGCGACTTCTACCGTCCTGAGCGCGAGGCGGAGGTGCTGCGGCGGGTGCGCGAGCTCAACCCCGGGCCGCTGGGGCCGGAGCCGGTGCAGCGGCTGTTCCGGGAAATCATGTCGGCCTGCCTGGCACTGCAGCAGCCGCTGAAGGTCGCCTATTTCGGCCCGGAAGGCACGTTCACCCATGCCGCGGCCATGAAGCACTTCGGCCATGGCGCCCAGCTGTCGCCGCTGGGCAGCATCGACCTGGTGTTCCGCGAAGTGGAGACCGGTGCTGCCAATTACGGCGTGGTGCCGGTGGAAAATTCCACCGAGGGAGTGGTCAGCCATACCCTGGACTGTTTCATGACCTCGCCGCTGCAGATCGTCGGCGAAGTGGAGCTGCCGGTGGTACACAATCTGGCCGGCCTGGCGGCGAGCCTCGGCGAGATCCGCCGCGTCTACTCGCACCCGCAGGCGCTCGGCCAGTGCCGGGTGTGGCTCGACACCCACCTGCCGCAGGCCGAGCGCATCCCGGTCAGCAGCACCGCCGAGGCGGCCCGGCTGGCGGCGGCGGACACCGCTACCGCCGCCGTTGCCAGCGAGGCGGCGGCCGAGCGCTACGGAGTGCGCATCCTGGCCGCGCAGATCCAGGACGGCTCGGCCAATACCACCCGCTTCCTGATCATCGGCCGGCAGTCGCCGCCGCCGACCGGCGAGGACAAGACGTCGCTGGTCGTGTCCCGGACCAACCAGCCCGGCGGGCTCTACCGCCTGCTGGAGCCGCTGGCCCGTCACGGCGTCAACATGAGCCGCATCGAATCGCGGCCGTCGCGCCAGGGCATCTGGGAATACGTGTTCTTCGTGGACCTGCTGGGCCATGCGCAGGATGCGCCGGTCAAGCAGGCGTTGGAGGAGATGCAGACGCAGGCCAGCCTGCTGAAGATCCTCGGCTCATACCCCCGCGCCGCCGGCTGAGAAGGCCGGCACGCCCCACTAGCTTCCGGAAATCATCACCATGCCCTTGCCGACGACTTTCTTCTGCGACCTTGCCGTGGCCGGCGTGCAGGCCCTGCAGCCCTACCAGCCTGGCAAGCCGATCGAAGAGCTGCAGCGCGAATACGGCGTCACCGACATCGTCAAGCTCGCATCCAACGAGAATCCGCTGGGGCCAAGCCCGAAGGCGCTGGCCGCCGCGCGCGAGACATTCGCCGAGCTGCACCGCTATCCGGACGGCAACGGCTTCGCCCTGCGCCAGGCGCTGGCGGCGCACCATGACGTCGACCCGCTCAGCATCACCCTGGGCAGCGGCTCCAATGACCTGCTGGAGATGGTGGCGCGGGCTTTCCTGGGCCCCGGCCGCGAGGCGGTGTTCTCGAAGCACGCCTTCGCCATCTACGCCATCGCCAGCCAGGCGGTCGGCGCGACGCCGGTGGCCGCGCCGGCCAACCCGCGCGAACACGCCCAGCCCTTCGGCCACGACCTCGATGCCATGCGGGCGGCGATCACGGCGGATACGCGGGTGGTGTTCATCGCCAATCCCAACAATCCGACCGGCACCTGGCTTGCCGCCGAGGAGCTGGAGCGCTTCTTCGACAGCGTGCCGCGCGACGTGATCATCGTGCTCGACGAGGCCTACGTCGAATATGCCGAGGCCGCGCCCGGCTATCGTGAGGGCAGCGCCTGGGTGGCGCGCTATCCGAACCTGGTCGTCACCCGCACCTTCTCCAAGGCCCAGGGCCTGGCCGGGCTGCGGGTCGGCTACGGGCTGTCGCATCCGCAGGTCGCGGATCTGCTCAACCGCGTGCGCATGCCCTTCAACGTCAGCATCCCGGCGCAGGCAGCAGCCGTGGCCGCGCTCGCCGATGCCGAGCACGTGCAGGCTTCGGTCCGCCTCAACCGTGAGGAAATGCAGCGGCTGCAGGCGCAGCTGGAAGGCCTGGGGCTGCGCTGGCTGCCGTCGGCGGGCAACTTCCTGTGCGTGGAGGTCGGGCCGCGAGCGGCCGACGTCTACGAGGGGCTGCTGCGCCGCGGCGTGATCGTGCGGCCGGTAGGCGGCGGCTACGGCCTGCCGACGTTCCTGCGCATGAGCATCGGCCTGCAGCGCGAGAACGGCCGGCTGCTGCAGGCGCTCGGCGAACTGCGCGAGCAGGGTCTGCTGCAGGTCGCCTGACATGACGGCTGAGACGATGGCCGTCGGGCAGCTCACCGTCATCGGCGTCGGCCTGATCGGCGGCTCGTTCGCCCGGGCCTTGCGTCAAGCAGGGCTGGTGCGCGCCGTGGTCGGCTCCGGCCGCGGCGAGGCCAATCTCCGGCGTGCCGTCGAGCTGGGCGTGATCGACCGCTACGAGCTGGATCCGGCGCGGGCGGTGGCCGAGGCCGACGTGGTGGTGGTGGGCGTGCCGCTGGGGGCGATGCGGTCGGTGTTCACTGCCATCGCGCCCGCCCTCAAGCCGAGCGCCATCGTTACCGACGTCGGCAGCGCCAAGGCCTCGGTGGTCGCCGACGCTCGGGCCGCGTTTGGCGCGCGGCCGACCTTCGTGCCCGGCCACCCGATCGCCGGCACCGAAAAAAGCGGCGTGGAAGCCTCCTTCGCCGAGCTGTTCCAGCGCCGCAAGGTGATCCTCACCCCGCTGCCGGAGACCGATCCGGCCGCCACCGCGGCGGTGCGCTCGCTTTGGGAGGCCGCCGGCGCCGAGGTGCTGGAGATGTCGGTGGCCCACCACGACGCGGTGCTGGCCGCGACCTCGCATCTGCCGCATTTGCTGGCCTATGGACTGGTGGATACCCTCTCGCGCTGGGACGACAGCAGCGAGATCTTCCAGTACGCTGCCGGCGGCTTTCGCGATTTCACTCGCATCGCGTCCAGCGACCCCATCATGTGGCGCGATATCTGCGTGGCCAACCGGGAAGCGGTGAGCGCGGCGCTCGACCGGTATCTCGAGGACCTGACCGCGCTCGCGGCGCTGGTGCGCGCCGGCGACGGCGCCGCCCTGGAAGCGGTGTTCCGCCGCGCCAAGGAGACCCGCGACCGCTACGTCGCCATGCTTGAACAGTAGGAGTACACATGCAGCGACCGATGGTGACCTACCGCGCCCAGCCCGGCGGTTCCCTGGCCGGGCGGATCCGGGTGCCCGGCGACAAGTCGATCTCTCATCGGGCGATCATGCTCGGCGCGCTGGCGGAGGGCGTCAGCGAGGTCAGCGGGTTCCTGGAAGGCGAGGATGCGCTGGCGACCATCGCCGCCTTCCGCGCCATGGGGGTGCGGATCGACGGCCCGGTCCAGGGCCGGGTGACAGTGCACGGTGTCGGCCTGCACGGCCTCAAGGCTCCCGATGGCCCGATCGACTGCGGCAACTCCGGCACCTCGATGCGCCTGCTCGCCGGGCTGCTCGCCGGCCAGCCTTTCGACAGCACCCTGACCGGCGATTCCTCGCTGTCGCGCCGGCCGATGCGGCGGGTGGCAGGGCCGCTGACCGAAATGGGCGCGCTGGTGGAGCTGACCGACGCCGACACGCCGCCGTTGACCATTCGCGGCGGCCGGCCCTTGCAGGGCATCGCCTACCGCTCGCCGGTGGCGAGCGCACAGGTCAAGTCCTGCCTGCTGCTGGCCGGGCTCTATGCGAGGGGGCGGACCTGCGTCACCGAGCCCGGCATCAGCCGCGATCACACCGAGCGCATGCTGACGGCCATGGGCTATCCGGTCGAGCGGCCTGGGGACAACACGGTCTGCGTCGCAGGCGGCGGCCGGCTGCAGGCAGCGCGCATCGATATACCGGCCGATATCTCATCGGCGGCGTTTTTCCTGGTCGGAGCCAGCATCGCCGAGGGTTCGGACTTGGTGCTGGAGCACGTCGGCATCAATCCGACCCGCACCGGCATTCTCGACATCCTGCGGCTGATGGGCGCCGACATCACCCTGCTGAACGAGCGCGAGGCCGGCGGCGAGCCGGTGGCCGACATCCGCGTCCGTGCCGCCCGCCTGCGCGGTGTGCGGATCCCGGAGGAGCTGGTGCCGCTCGCCATCGACGAGTTCCCGGCCCTGTTCGTCGCCGCTGCCTGCGCCGAGGGCGAGACGCTGCTCACCGGCGCTGCCGAGCTGCGGGTCAAGGAGAGCGACCTGATCGCCGTCATGGCCGACGGTCTGCGGGCACTGGGCGTCGATGCCGAACCGCTGCCGGACGGCATGCGCATTCGCGGCGGCGCGATCCGCGGCGGCCGCGTCCACAGCCATACCGATCACCGCATCGCCATGTCCTTCGCGATGGCGGCGCTGCGCGCCGAGGGCGAGATCGTCATCGAGGACTGCGCCAACGTCGCCACCTCGTTCCCCGGCTTTGCCGCGCTCGCCCGGCGAGCGGGACTGGAGATCCACGTTCGGGAGGAGCAGCCGTGACCGCCGTGCCGGTGATCGCCATCGATGGACCCAGCGGCTCCGGCAAGGGCACCATCGCGCGGCGCCTGGCCGAGCATCTGGGCTGGCATCTGCTCGACAGCGGCGCGCTCTACCGCGTGCTCGGCCTGCATGCCCGGCGCCAGGCCGTGGCGCTGGACGATGAGCGGCGCCTGGCCGAACTTGCCAGGGAACTTCCGGTGGCGTTCGTCGTCAACGAAACTCAGGAGCAGCGCGTGCTGCTGGATGGTGACGACGTGTCGCAGGAGATCCGGACCGAAGCCGCCGGCGATGCCGCCTCCAAGGTGGCCGCGCTCGGCGCCGTCCGCGAGGCCCTGCTGGCGCGCCAGCAGGCTTTCCGCCAGCCGCCCGGGCTGGTGGCTGACGGCCGCGACATGG
>JAJUFY010000400.1 GCA_029263635.1 Ectothiorhodospiraceae bacterium
CCGCTCGCCGATGGCGGACTGAACCTGACCCTGCCCCCAGTCTGGACGGGCGGGCAGACAGACATACTCTCCTGGGAGGAACTGGATGGTCATCGTAAACCTTGCTTTCAGCGGTTTCGTTGCATAGCTGTTCCCTGAGCCGGTCGGAAGCGGGCCGGTATGCAGGGACAGGCCCAGGGGAGAGTGCACATGAAGTCGGTGGATTTTGCGAGCCTGCTGTGCTCCCGCCTGTGTCATGACCTGGTGAGCCCGGTTGGCGCGCTGTCCAACGGGGTTGAACTGCTGGCGGACGAAACCGATCCGGAAATGCAGGCCCAGTGCCTCCAGCTGCTGGCCGACAGCGTGCAGCAGGCGGCCAACCGCCTGAAGTTCTTCCGCCTCGCCTTCGGCGGCGGCGGCAACTTTTCCGCCCAGGTGGACGTGCGCGAGGCGCAGACCGCCATTCAGGGCATGTTTCCCGCCGACAAGGTGAAGATCGAGTGGCTGATCAGCCCGTCGGTTCTGCCCAAGACGGCGATCAAGGTGCTGCTCAATTTGGCGCTGATCGCCGGGGATGCGCTGCTGCGCGGCGGCGTGCTGCAGGTGGCGGCGGAGCAGACCGGGGACATGCTGGACATTGCCGTGCGCGCCGAAGGGCCGCGCCTGCTGCTGGGCGAGGACCTGCGCCAGGCGCTGAACGGCGGTTCGCCGGAAAGCGAGATCACGCCGCGCGAGGCCCCGGCGCTGCTGGTTCGCACGCTGCTGGCGGAATCGGGGGCGGGGCTTCAGGTCTCCGAGCCGGAGCCGGGCGTGCTGTTGCTGGGCGTGCGCTGCCCGGTCTGCCCCGGCGCCTGAGCGCCCTCCAAGTGCGGCATGCTGACCGCCCAAGCCGATAAGCGCCCTTCCGGCGGCTTCAATTCGGCGATGATTTAGAGGTTTTTAACCCCAATCCCCCAAGGTTACGGCTCCGGCATGGGGCCCGTTGCGCCCTCGCCACAGGTTTTTTGTATCGCGAGAGGCGGATAGCATGGATGATCTGCTCAACGAGTTTCTGACCGAGACCAACGAGAGCCTTGATACGGTCGACAACGAACTGGTCCGCCTGGAGCAAAATCCCAACGACAAGGCCGTTCTCGACAACATCTTCCGCCTTGTGCACACCATCAAGGGCACCTGCGGGTTCCTGGGCCTGCCCCGGCTCGAGTCGGTGGCCCACGCGGCCGAGAACGTGCTCGGCAACTTCCGTGACGGCAAGCTGACGGTCAATTCCGAGCTGGTGTCGCTGATTCTCCAGGCGCTGGACGCCATCAAGGTGATTCTGCGCGGCCTGGAGGAAACAGGAAGCGAGCCCGAGGGCGACGACGCCATGCTCATCGCCATGCTGGACGAGGCCGCCGCGGGCAAGCTGTCCGGGCCTGAGCCCGCCGCCGATGCGGAAACAGCGCGCTCCGAGACGGAGAAGATGCTGGGCCGCGCGCTGAAGCCGGGCGAGGTCTCGCTGGAAGAACTGGAAGCGGCCTTTGCCGCCGCGCCCGGCCCGGAGGAGGAGCCGGAACCGGCCCAGCCCGCAGCGCCCGTGGCCAAGGCCCCCAAGGCCGAACCGGCCAAGGCGGCCGCGCAGGCGGCGGACGATTCGGGCTCCAAGACGGCGAACCAGACCATCCGCGTGTCGGTGGACCTGCTCGAGAACCTGATGACCCTGGTCTCCGAGCTGGTGCTGACCCGCAACCAGCTGCTGCAAACCGCGCGCCGCCACGAGAACAGCGAGTTCACCGTGCCGCTGCAACGCCTCTCCCAGTGCACCACGGAGTTGCAGGAAGGCGTGATGAAGACGCGCATGCAGCCGGTTGGCAATGCCTGGCAGAAGCTGCCGCGCATCGTGCGCGACCTCAGCCACGAACTGGGCAAGAAGATCGAGCTGGACATGCACGGCGCGGAAACCGAGCTGGACCGGCAGGTGCTGGAGCTGATCAAGGATCCGCTGACGCACATGGTCCGCAACTCGGCCGAC
>JAJUFY010000022.1 GCA_029263635.1 Ectothiorhodospiraceae bacterium
GACCGCCTCGTTGAGGATGGCCAGGCCGCGATCGAGGGTTTCAGCGAACCGTTCTTCCTCGGCGCGAATCACCTTCTTGATGTAATCCTCGCGCTCCGCCAGTTCGGGATAGGCCTCGCCCATGACATCGCGCACCGCGTCGACCATCCGGTAGAGGACCGGCTCGGCGAAGCCGAGCATCTTGGCGTGGCGGGCGGCGCGGCGCATGATGCGGCGCAGCACGTAGCCGCGCCCCTCGTTGCTGGGGAGGGCCCCGTCGCAGATCAGGAAGGTGATGGCGCGGATGTGGTCGGCGATCACGCGCATCGACACGTCATCCTTGTCGTTGCTGCGGTAGCGCTTGCCGGAGAGCTTCTCCACGAAGCGGATGATCCCCTGCAGCAGGTCGGTGTCGTAGTTGGAGGTGACCCCCTGCATCACCGTGGTGATCCGCTCCAGCCCCATGCCGGTGTCGACCGCCGGCTTGGGGAGCGGCACCAGGGTGCCGTCGCTCTGCCGGTCGAACTGCATGAAGACGTTGTTCCAGATCTCCATGTAGCGGTCGCAGTCGCAGCCGACCGTGCAATTGGGATCGTCGCAGCCGACCTCGGGACCGTTGTCGAAGAAGATCTCGGTGCACGGCCCGCACGGGCCGGTGTCGCCCATCGACCAGAAGTTGTCCTTCTCGCCGAAGCGGAAGATCCGCTCGCGCGGCACCCCCTCCTGCTCATGCCAGATGTCGGCGGCCTCGTCGTCATCGGTGTAGACCGAGACGTACAGGCGACTCTTGTCCAGACCGAGGTCGACGGTCAGGAACTCCCAGGCGTAGGCGATCGCCTCCTTCTTGAAGTAGTCGCCGAAGGAGAAGTTGCCGAGCATCTCGAAGAAGGTGTGATGGCGCGCGGTGCGGCCGACGTTCTCCAGGTCGTTGTGCTTGCCGCCGGCGCGCACGCACTTCTGCGAGGAGGCGGCGCGGTAGTAGCCGCGGTCCTCCATGCCGAGGAAGCAGTCCTTGAACTGGTTCATCCCGGCGTTGGCGAAGAGCAGCGTCGGGTCGTTGTGCGGGATCAGCGACGAGGAGGGGACGACCACGTGGCCGCGCTGGGCGAAGTAGTCGAGGAAGCGCTGGCGGATCTGGCTGCCGGTGAGTTTGCTCTGGGTCATGAATCGGTCCGTTTCAGTTCGTTCAGGATGCGGTCGAGGGGGAAGCCCCGCCGCTGTAAAAACATCACCGCCCGCCGGCGTTCGCGATCACTGGCGGCCGCATAGTCGAAGCCCGGGAAACGTCGGGCGATCAGGTTGCGCAACGCCTCGTCCTCGCTCCCGGCGTCCCGTTGCTCCGTGGCCGCCGCGTGGATCAGCTCCTCGGGGAGCCCGCGCCGGCGCAGTTCCATGAGGAGGCGCGGACCGGCGGCGCGGCCGCTGGTCACCAGCGACCTGGAGAGTTGTTCGACGTGGCGGGCGTCATCCAGATACCCCAGCGCGATGGCGCGGGCCACGGCCGCATCGGCCGCCTCCGCGGCAAAGCCCTTGAGCAGCAGGCGCCGGCGCAACTCCGCGGTGCCGTAGTCGCGGCGCGTCAGCAGGCGCAGCGCGGCGGCCCACGGGTCGCCCGGCTCCCGGCTATTCGTCCTTGCCACCGCCCATCTTTTCGAAGGCGTCCCAGGAGAGGTCGGAAGTTGACGACACCCCGGAGAGCTTGAGCTTGAAATCGTCCGGATTGGATGCCTGGCGCATCGCCTCCTCGAAGGTGATCAGCTGCTTCTTGTGGAGCATCATCAGCGACTGGTCGAAAGTCTGCATGCCGTACGCTTCGTAGCCCTGCTGGATCGCATCGGGGATCAGCTTGGTCTGGTCCTTGTCGTCGATCAGCTGGCGCACGCGGGCGGTCGCCACCATGATCTCGACGGCCGGCACGCGCCCCTTGCCGTCGGCCCGCGGTACCAGTCGCTGGGAGATGACCCCCTTGAGCACGGCGGCAAGCTGGATGCGGATCTGCCTCTGCTGGAACGGCGGGAAGACCGAGATGATGCGGTTGACCGTCTCGGCGGCGTCGACGGTGTGCAGGGTGGAGAGGACCAGGTGACCGGTCTCGGCGGCGGTCAGGGCGGTTTCGATCGTCTCATGGTCACGCATCTCGCCGACCAGGATAACGTCCGGGTCCTGGCGCAGGGCGCTCTTCAGCGCGACCTGGAAGCCCATGGTGTCGGAGCCGACCTCGCGCTGGTTGATGATGCTCTTCTTGTCGCGGTGCAGGAACTCGATCGGGTCCTCGATGGTGACGATGTGGGTCTTGCGGTTGGCGTTGATGTAGTCGATGACCGCCGCCAGGGTGGTCGACTTCCCCGAGCCGGTGGCGCCGGTGACCAGGATCAGGCCGCGGCCGGCCATGCACAGCTTCTTGATGACCGGCGGCAGCAGCAGGTCGTCGATCCCCTTGATGTCGAAGGGGATGGCGCGAAAGACCAGGGAGATCGAGCCGCGCTGGGAGAAGGCGTTGACGCGGAACCGGCCGAGACCCGGCACTCCGTAGGCGAGATCGACCTCGCGGGCCTTGGCGAAACGCTCGCGCTGCATCTCGTTCATGATCTGCTCGCAGAAATTCTCGGCGAACTCCGGCGTGATGCGCGGCGCATTGGGGAGCGGGCGCAGGGTGCCGTCGATCCGGTAGATCGGTGGCAGGCCGACCTTGAGATGGATATCGGAAGCGTTCCCCTTCAGGCCAACGGAGAGGATCTCGTTCAGGTCCATGGATTACTCCTTCTTGTCGGAGCGCGCCGGCAGTCCGTAATGGGCGAGGATCTTCCCCTCGATCTCCCGGGCCACCTCGGGGTTGTCGACCAGGTACTGCTTGGCGTTCTCGCGTCCCTGGCCGAGCCGCTCGCCGCCGTAGGAGAACCAGGAGCCGCTCTTCTCGACCAGCTTGCTGGCCACGCCGAGATCGACCAGGTCCCCCTCCCAGGAGATGCCGGTCCCGTACATGATGTCGAATTCGGCTTCCTTGAACGGCGGGGCAACCTTGTTCTTGACCACCTTCACCCGGGTGCGGCTGCCGATCGTCTCGTCCCCCTGCTTGAGGGCGGCGATGCGGCGGATGTCCATGCGCACCGAGGCGTAGAACTTGAGGGCGTTGCCGCCGGTGGTGGTCTCCGGGTTGCCGAACATCACGCCGATCTTCATGCGGATCTGGTTGATGAAGATCACGCAGCAGTTCGACTTGTTGATGGTCGCGGTCAGTTTGCGCAGCGCCTGCGACATCAGGCGGGCCTGCAGCCCCATGTGGGAGTCGCCCATCTCCCCCTCGATCTCGGCCTTCGGCACCAGGGCGGCCACCGAGTCGACCACCAGCACGTCGATGGCGCCGCTGCGCACCAGTGTTTCGGTGATCTCCAGCGCCTGCTCGCCGGTGTCCGGCTGCGAGACCAGCAGCTCGTCGACATTGACGCCGAGTTTCTCGGCATAGCTCGGGTCGAGCGCGTGTTCGGCGTCGACGAAAGCGGCAGTACCGCCGAGCTTCTGCGCCTGGGCGATCACCTGCAGGGTGAGCGTGGTCTTGCCGGACGACTCGGGACCGTAGATCTCCACCACCCGCCCGCGCGGCAGGCCGCCGATGCCCAGCGCCACGTCCAGCGCCAGGGATCCGGTGGAGATGACGTCGATGTCGCGCACCGCACGGGCATCGCCCATGCGCATCACCGCGCCCTTGCCGAACTGCTTTTCAATCTGGCCAAGCGCGATGCTCAGCGCCTTCTTGCGATTCTCGTCCATCAGATTCCTCTGTACGCATGCTGCGTCTGGGTGGTGGGTGATTATTCCATAACTGCGGCACCCGCTCTAACCGGCGGCGGCCGCTTCCTGCAAAGGCCAGCGTTGGCGCACAACATAGCGGGCGCCCCGGTGGTCCGTTATCGATTCGGCCAGACAGAACTCCGATGCCGCCCAGGGGATCGGGGCGATTTCCTGCAGCGGCACTGCCGGCGCTTGCCGTGCCAGGGTCAGATGCGGTCGATAGGGCCGGGTTTCTATCGCAATGCCGGCGGCCGTGGCGATGGCTTTCAGGCGCTGATGCAATTCGAGCAGCGCCGGCGGGGCCGTGCTGGGCGCCAGCCAAATGATGCCGGCACGCCGCCAGCCTCCCAGCCGGTCCAGCTGCAGGCTGAACGGCGGCACCCGCACCGCGGCCGCCTCCCGCTCCAGCACCTGCTGCTGGGCCGGAGCTACCGCCCCCAGGAACAGCAGCGTGATGTGCCAGTTGGCCGGTGTTACCGCCTTCCCCGCGGGCTGCTGGTAGGCCGCGATCTGCCGACGCAGGGCCTCCTCGGGCCACAGCGCGAAGAACAGGCGCGCCGGCCGCTGCCGATCACGCTGGTCAGCCGCCATGGGCGCTCCTGCGAGCGGCGCGCGGCAGTGATAGCGGTGAGCGAAAAAGCATGTCTATAAAGACTGGCCCGGGGCGGGAAAGTTCCATCTAAGAGGCCGCTTTATTCCCTTATGTTTCCGTAGCTTATCAATTCGCTCCCAGCATCTTCAACAGCTCCTGCAAAGCATGCGCCACCGTCTGCCGCCGCACCGCTTCCCGGTCGCCGGCGAAGACCACGGTATCGGTCATGATGGCGCTGCCACGGCGGCCCCAGCCGAAGCAGACAGTGCCGACCGGTTTTTCCGGGCTGCCGCCGCCCGGCCCGGCAATGCCGCTGACCGCCACCGCCACATCGGCGCCGGTCCGGACCAGCGCCCCCTCCGCCATCGCCCGCGCCACCGGCTCGCTGACGGCGCCGTATTTCCTGAGCAGAGCCGTCGGCACCCCCAGCAGCTCGGCCTTGGCCGTGTTCGAGTAGCTGACGATGCCGCAGTCGAACCAGCCCGAGCTGCCGGCTACATCCGTCACCACCTTGGCGATCCAGCCACCGGTGCAGGATTCCGCCAGCGCCAGCCGCCAGCCGGCGGCGCTCAGCGCCTGTCCCAGCTCGGCAGCCAGCGCCGCCAGTGCGGCGTCGTTCGTCCGCATCTCAGCCCTCCTTGTCGGTCGGAGTTAGAATACCCGCCTTTCACCGATTCCAATCATCATCAGCCAGCGAGTCTGCGCCCCTTCATGTCAGCTGCCAAGATCGAGCCCAGCCAGCACACGCCCATGATGCAGCAGTACCTGCGGATCAAGGCGGAGCACCCCGACGTGCTGCTGTTCTACCGCATGGGCGATTTCTACGAGCTGTTCTATGCCGACGCCGAGCGCGCCGCCAAACTGCTCGACATCACGCTCACCTCGCGCGGCCAGTCGGCCGGCCAACCCATCCCCATGGCCGGCGTGCCGGTGCATGCGGTGGAGGGCTACCTGGCCAAGCTGGTGCGCCGCGGCGAATCGGTGGCGATCTGCGAGCAGATCGGCGATCCGGGCACCGGCAAGGGGCCGGTGGAACGGCGGGTGGTACGGGTCGTCACCCCCGGCACCCTCACCGACGAGGCACTGCTGGACGAGCGGCGCAGCAACCTGCTGCTGGCGCTCACCGTCGATGGCGAGCGCTACGGAATCGCCTCGCTGGAGCTGTCCAGCGGCCGCTTCGGCGTCAGCGAGCTGCAGGGGCAGGATGCGCTGCTGGCGGAGCTGGAACGGCTGCAGCCGGCCGAGATCCTGGTCGGCGACGACGTGCCGTTGCCGGCCGAACTGACGCAGCGCCCCGGCCTGACCCGCCGTCCGCCCTGGCATTTCGAATTCGATGCCTGCGAACGACTGCTCTGCCGGCAGTTCGGCACCCGCGATCTCAGCGGCTTCGGCTGCGCCGGTCTGACGCTTGCCATCCGGGCCGCCGGCGGGCTGCTGCAGTACGCCCAGGAAACCCAGCGCACGGCGCTGCCCCACATCCGCGGCTTGAGCGTCGAGCATCGCGACGAGGCCATCGCCATCGACGCCGCCAGCCGGCGCAATCTGGAGATCGAGTTCAACCTGAGCGGCGGCAGCGACCACACCCTGGCCTGGGTGCTGGATTCCACCTGCACCGCCATGGGCAGCCGACTGCTGCGGCGCTGGCTGAACCGGCCGCTGCGCGACCGCGGCGAGATCGCGGCACGCCTGGATGCCGTCACCCTGCTGCTGGAAACCGAGGCGCATCACGGCCTGCGCGACTGCCTGCACGGGATCGGCGATGTCGAACGCATCCTGAGCCGGGTGGCGCTACGCTCGGCGCGGCCGCGCGACCTGGTGGCGCTGCGGGAGGCGCTGGCACGGCTGCCGGCCCTGCAGGAACGGCTGGCTCCGCTGGATGCTCCCCTGCTACGGCAACTGGCGGCCGAGGCCGGCGAGCAGCCCGAGCTTGCCGAGCTGCTGCGGCGGGCCATCATCGACAATCCGCCGGTGCTGATGCGCGACGGCGGCGTCATCGCCGAAGGTTACGATGCCGAGCTCGACGAACTGCGCACCCTGTCCCGCGATGCCGGCGAGTTCCTGCTCGATCTGGAGCGGCGCGAGCGGGAAGAGACCGGGCTTGCCAACCTCAAGGTCAGCTACAGCCGGGTTCACGGCTATTACATCGAGATCTCCAAGGCGCAGGCGAAGCAGGCACCGGAACGCTGGATTCGGCGCCAGACCCTGAAAGGCACCGAGCGCTACATCACCCCGGAGCTCAAGGTCTTCGAGGACAAGGTGCTGAGCGCCCGGGAACGCGCCCTGGCCCGCGAAAAGGCGCTGTACGAAGACCTGCTCGACCGCCTCAACGACCGGCTCGCCGAGCTCCAGCCCTGCGCCCAGGCGCTCGCTGCGCTGGACGTGCTGGCAACGCTGGCGGAGCGGGCGCAGACCCTGAACTACTGCCGCCCGGCGCTGAGCGACGCCCCGGGCCTGACGATCCGCGCCGGCCGTCATCCGGTGGTCGAGCAGGTGCTGGAGACGCCTTTCGTCCCCAACGACGTCGAGCTCACCGATACCCGCCGCATGCTGATCGTCACCGGCCCCAACATGGGCGGCAAGTCGACCTTCATGCGCCAGGTGGCGCTGATCACGCTGCTCGCCCACGTCGGCAGCTATGTGCCGGCCGATGCGGCCGTGATCGGCCCGATCGACCGGATCTTCACCCGCATCGGCGCCTCCGACGACCTTGCCGGCGGCCGCTCCACCTTCATGGTGGAGATGACCGAGACCGCCAACATCCTCAACAACGCCACCCGGGAAAGCCTGGTCCTGCTCGACGAGATCGGCCGTGGCACCAGCACCTTCGACGGCCTGTCGCTGGCCTGGGCGGCGGCGGCGCATCTGGCGGAGAGAATCGGCGCCTTCACCCTGTTCGCCACCCACTACTTCGAACTGACCGCCCTGCCCGATCAGTTCCCCACTATCGACAACGTTCACTTGGACGCCGTCGAACACGGGGATAAAATTGTGTTTCTGCACGCCCTCAAGGGCGGCCCTGCCAACCGCAGCTACGGCCTTCAGGTGGCAGCACTCGCCGGTGTGCCGGAACCGGTCATCCAGGCAGCACGCCGCAAGTTGAACGAGCTGGAGAGCAGCGCCGCCGGCCGCGAGCCGGTCGACCAGCTGCCTTTGTTCACCGATCCGCCGTCGGATCCGGCGCTCGCGTATCTGGACGAGCTCGACCCCGATGCGTTGAGTCCGCGACAGGCGCTCGAGGCCCTGTATGAACTGCAACGCCTGCGCAAAGGCGGACCTTAGCTGCGCTGCAGACGGCGCACGGATGCCCGCCGGCCGGTTGATCGCCGGCCGCCCCCTGACTAGCATTGGCGCCCGCAGGCGCCAGCAATCGGAGTGATTCAATGACCTTCGTCGTCACCGAGAACTGCATCAAGTGCAAATACACCGACTGCGTTGAAGTCTGTCCGGTCGATTGCTTCCACGAAGGCCCCAACTTCCTGGTCATCGATCCCGACGAATGCATCGACTGCACGCTGTGCGAGCCGGAATGCCCGGCCGAAGCCATCTTCGCCGAGGATGACCTCCCCGCCGACCAGATGCATTTCCTGGAACTGAATGCCGAGCTGGCCAAGCAATGGCCGGTGATCACCGAGCGCAAGGATCCGCCGGCCGATGCCGCCGAATGGGACGGCAAGCCGGACAAGCTCAAGTACCTGGAACGATAGCGACAACGGCATCCTGCCGGACGGCAGGATGCGTCGACATCAGCCGCTGACGACGTTCAGCGTGTGCCGGGCAATGACCAGTTCCTCGTCGGTCGGAATCACCCAGGCGCGGACGCGGCTGCCTTCCCGGCTGATACGCGGGCCATGCCGCTCGTTGGCCTCCGGGTCGAACATCAGGCCCAGCCATTCCAGCTCCTGGCAGATCGCTGCGCGGATCGGCGCAGCGTTCTCGCCGATGCCGGCGGTGAACACCAGCGCGTCCAGACCGCCCAGCGCCGCCACCAGCGCTCCCAGTTCGCAGCGGGCCCGGTAGCAGTACAGCGCCACCGCCAGCGCTGCCGATTCCGCATCGCTCGCCAGCAGCTCGCGCATGTCCATGCTGAATCCCGACACGCCGAGCAGCCCCGAGCGGCGGTACAGCAGCTCCTCCAGCTGCGCCGGCGACATGCCGTCGTGCTGCAGCAGGTACAGCAGCACGCCCGGATCGATGCTGCCGGGCCGCTGGCCCATCATCAGCCCGTCGAGGGCGGTAAAGCCCATGGTGGTGGCGATGCTCCTTCTGCCGCGCATGGCGCACATGCTGGCGCCATTGCCCAGATGCGCCACCACCGTCCTGCCGGCGGCGGCGGCCGGGTCATAGTCCGCCAGCCGCTGCGCGATGGATTCATACGACAGCCCATGGAAACCGTAGCGCAGCACCCCGCGCTGCGCGTATGCCTCCGGCAGTGCGAAACGCTGGGCAACCAGCGGCTGGGTCCGGTGGAAGGCGGTATCGAAGCAGGCCACCTGCGGGAGCTGGGGCCGCAGCTGGCGGATCGCGCGGATCGCGGCCAGGCTGTGCGGCTGGTGCAACGGCGCCAGCGCGCACAGGACCTGCAGCTCGCCACGAAGTCCGCCAACGCCCAGCGCCGGCGCGATATGCGCCGGCCCGCCGTGCACCACCCGATGCCCGGCGGCGATGAGGGCAAGATCGCCGAGATTGGCTTGCAGCCACTCCAGTACCGCCGCCAGCGCCCGCTCGTGGTCGGCACCGCCCGGCAGCCGGCGCCGTTCCGTCACCGCTCCGGCCGCATCGCTGACACGCAAGCGGGCATCCTCGCCGATACCGTCGAGCAGGCCGCGATAGCGCAGTTCCAGCTCCCGTCCGGCAGCCACCGCGTACAGGGCGAACTTGATGCTGGAGGACCCGGCGTTGAGGGTCAGGATTCCCTGCCGCGCCGCCATCAGCCGCGCTCCGGGCCAGGTGCCAGCCGGGCGGCCTGCAGCCCGCGCTTGCGGTCCGCGAGCAGCAGCGCAATGGCGCTGGCCGCCATGCGGGAGAATTGATCGTCGGCACGGCTGGTCAGCACGATCGGCACCCGCGCGCCGACCACGATACCGGCAGCATCGGCGTCGGCCAGGTAATGCAGCTGCTTGGCCAGCATGTTGCCGGCATCCAGGTCCGGCGCGATCAGGATATCGGCACGGCCGGCCACCGGGGAAACGATGCCCTTGGTCCGGGCGGCAGCTTCGGAGACGGCGTTATCGAAACCGAGCGGGCCGTCGAGAATGCCGCCGGTGATCTGCTTGCGCTCCGCCATCTTGCACAGCGCCGCCGCATCCAGGGTCGAGCGGATGTTGGGATTGACCGATTCGGTGGCGGAGAGGATGGCCACCCGCGGTTCGGGGATCCCCAGCGCATGCGCCAGGTCGATGGCGTTCTGCACGATGTCGCGCTTGGTGACCAGGTCCGGGTCGATGTTCAGCCCGGTATCGGAAATCAGCAGCGGCCGCGGATAGGTCGGCACGTCCATCACCCAGACGTGGCTCATGCGCCGGCCGGTACGCAGGCCGCGCGCCTTGTCGACGGCGGCGTGCATCAGCTCGTCGGTGTGCAGGGCGCCCTTCATCAGCACCTCGACCTCGCCAGTGCGGGCCATCTGCACGCCGAGCTCGGCGGCCGCATGGCTGTGCTCGACCGGCACGATGCGGAACGGCGTCAGGTCGATCTCCGCCGCCTCGGCGGCGGCGCGGATCTTCTCCTCCGGGCCGATCAGCACCGGCACGATCAGGTTCTTCTCGGCCGCTTCCACCGCTCCGAGCAGCGAGACGTGATCGACCGGATGTACCACGGCGGTCGGTGCCGGCTGCAGCCCGGCAGCGAGATCCAGCAGCCTTTCCAGCTGGCGCCGGCGTCCGGCCGCCGGCTGCGCGGTCTGCCGCGGGCGGCGGATCTTCTCGACCGGCGCGCGCACCAGCACGGTGCCGGACACCACCTGCTCGCCCCGCTCGGTGCGGCACTCGCAGGCCAGCAGCACGCGGTTGCCGTCGCGTTTTTCCTGGACCGTGATGCGGGTGTGGACCCGCTCGCCCAGCGCCAGCTCGCCGCCGTAGCGCAGATTCTGCTCCAGCACCGTGGTGCCCGGCCCCGGCAGTTCGGTGACGATGACCGCCGCCACCTGCGCGGTCGCCCACATGCCGTGGGACAGGAAGCGATGGAACAGGTCGCTGGTGGCGTATTCCTCGTCCATCCGCTCGGGGTTGGCGTTGGCGGCTCGGACGGCGAAGGATTTCAGGTCGTCCAGGGTCAGCCGCGACGTGTGCTCGGCACTCAGGCCAACGGTCAGCTCCTGGTAGGGACGGTTCTCGATGTAAGCCAAGGCAGGTCCTCGATACTGAACGGCCGCCGCAGGCGGCCGGCATGACGCGCTGAAATCCGGGCGGCCCTGGCCACCGGCAAGACCGCAGCGGATGTTCTTTTACTCCGCGCCGGCCGGCGCTGCCAAGCCGCCGCGCTCTTCGATCCAGCGCCGGCGGCGCTCGTCCGCGGCATCCAGCTCGTCGAGCTGCTGGCGCAGCAGCCGATCGGCGGCAACCCGCCAGTCCGGCTGCGCGTCCGGTGCGAGCGTCGCCCGCCACCAGATCTCCATGGCGGTGGCGGCACGCCGCAGGCCCTGCTTCTGCAACTCGAGGAAAGCGGCCAGCGCCTTGTCGTCGACCCTGGGCTTGAGATAGGAGAGCGTCACCTCGTCCGGCTGTTCGCCGAAACGCACCCGCACCCCCGCCTTACGCAGCTCGCCGCGCGTCAGCGTCCGCGCCAGCGCGTAGACCTCGGGCCCCTCCTCGTTGCCGTAGGCGATCAGCCGCTTCGAGAGTTCAGACATGAGCGGGCCGTCAACCGGCAGCGACGCCCACTCCTGCTGGGCCACGGGATCGACCGAGAACAGCTCGGACGCGCTGGCCAGCGCCGGATGCACAGGCTTGCCGGCCAGCGCCCGGTCGACGGCGATGCGGAAATATTCCTCCAGCCAGGTGTGGTGGTTGCTGATGATGTCGAGGCCGATGGAATTCAGCCCGGGCGGCTCGCAGCGCAGCCCCCACAGGCAGACGACCTTCATCTTCCACACCTGCAGCGTGGCATCGACGAAGAACCGGTAGATGCCGACCTGGATGGTATGGATCTGGTTGCCCAGGTCGCCGAGGTAATGGAAGCCGTTGCCGGCGTACAGCGCCGCCAGACCCGGCTCGCCGAAATGGCGCGCCAGCACCGCCAGGTCGCCGTAGGCCTGCGCCCGCTCGGGGGCGAAGGTCAGCACCGGCCCGTCGAAGCCCACGGCCACGGCGAAGTCGGCCGGCGCCGACTTGAGCACGGCCGGATCGCTGCTCTTCGGACGATCGTTGAGGCCGTAATGGGCGTGGGCCTGGCCCGACAGGCCCTCGACCCGCCCCATGTTGAGAATGATGGGATCGAAGGGGATGCGCCCGCCGTCGGCCGTACGCGGCAGCTCGCCGTCCACCATCCACCAGCGGTCCTGGTTGCGGCGGTCCAGGTCGGGATAGGCCGAGCCGATCCGCACCCAGTCGACCAGCGGCCGCGGGCGGTTCGGCTCGATCGCCGAATAGTGCGCCGGCAGCTCGGCCGACTGGCCCACCGATTCCGCCACCGCCGCATAGCTGTCGAAGCCGAGGGAGGGAAGAATCGCGGCAGACCCCATGAACTCCTTGAAGGCGACCGCCGAAAACGCCTCGGCGGTCGGATAGCGCGCCAGGAAACGGGCCCTGAGCTCAGCATCGGCCGTGTCGGCGAAGACCTGGTAGACACGCTGCCGAAACCGCTCCAGTCCGGCGTCGTCCGGCAGCGCCGCGGGAGCCGCCACCCCCAGCCTGGGATCGCGTTCGAGCACGTCCGGCAACCGGTCATGCATCAGCACGGCATAGCCGAAGGCCGCGCCGGGGACGCTGAGCAGGCCGCTCAGCAGCAGGGCCAGCAAGGAGCTGCGGCGTCGAAACATGGCAATCGTCCAGCAGTCAGTCGGAATCCTGATCGTAGAAGCTGGCAGCGGGGGGCGCAACGCGGCCAGGCAGTGCCCGTTCGATTTGGAAGGAGCTTGGTGCCGGCGAGCTCGCCGCGGTAGTCGTCCGCAGGCGCTGCGTCCATAGTGAGACCGAGCCCGAGGAAGCGCCCGGCATAGATGGTCGCAGCCCCTTTAAAACTGGATCATTATTGCGCACAATAAGTCTCATTAATGGAAGAAATCGCGCTACTGAGACTATATGCGCTCACAATGGACATGAATGATCTGAGTGACGACGCCATCCTGCAGCGGCTGGGGCAGCGGCTGGCGCGACACCGCCTGAATCTCAACCGGACGCAGGCTGAGCTGGCCCTTGAAGCCGGGGTCTCGCGGCGCTCGATCTACAAGATCGAAAACGGCCTCAGCGTCGACACGCGCATCCTGGTCCGGATCCTGCGCGCACTGGATCTGCTCGACGGCCTGGAGATGCTCGCTCCCGAACCTGCGCCCAGCCCCATGGCGCTGCTGGAAGCGCGCGGCAGGGAGCGCATCCGCGCCTCGGGGAGCCGCAAGGCGTCGCGCGCCGACAAGCCTGCTGAATCCACGGGTTGGCAATGGCCGGACGAGCACAGCTAGCCGAAGTCGTGCTCTGGGGCGCGCGGGTGGGAGCCGTGAGCTGGGACCCGGAGCGCCAGCTTGCCTCGTTCCAGTACGACCGGGCCTTTCAGACCAGCGGCATCGAGCTCGCGCCGCTGACCATGCCGCTATCGGACCGGGTCTACAGCTTCCCCGAGCTCAACCGGGAATCGTTCCGCGGGCTGCCGGGCATGCTGGCCGACGCCCTGCCGGACCGGTTCGGCAATACCCTGATCGACGCCTGGCTGATCCGCGAGGGCCGCTCGCTCGCCGATTTCAGCCCGGTGGAACGGCTGCTCTATATCGGTTCGCGCGCCATGGGCGCCCTGGAATTCAGGCCGGCCCGCTATTCCCGCAAGCGCCGCTCCGAGCCGCTGGACGTGGCGGAGCTGGTCGAACTCGCCAACGCCGTGCTCAGCGACCGGGCGGCCATGGCAACGAGCCTTGCCGGCGACGACAATGACCGCCGGCAGGCGCTGAACGACATTCTCCAGGTCGGCGTTTCGGCCGGCGGTGCCCGCGCCAAGGCGGTGATCGCCTGGAACCCGGACACCAACGAGGTGCGCTCCGGCCAGGTCGCGGCGCCGCCCGGCTTCAGCTACTGGATTCTCAAGTTCGACGGGGTGCGCGAGAACCGCGACAAGGAAGCCCTGGCGGATCCGCTGGGATTCGGCCTGATCGAATACGGCTATTACCTGATGGCGCGCGCGGCCGGCATCGACATGA
>JAJUFY010000453.1 GCA_029263635.1 Ectothiorhodospiraceae bacterium
ATCCTTGAAGCTGATGTTCCGGTAAATCACGGCGCCGACGAACCAGCCATACATACAGGCCACCGCGGCCGATTCGGTCGGCGTGAACACGCCGCTGTAGATGCCGCCAAGCAGGATCACCGGCAGCCCCAGGCCCCAGGCCGCCGCGCGGAAGGCCCGGAAGATCTGGCGGAGCGATGGCCGCGCCTCACGCGGATAACCCTTGGCGGAGGCATACACGATGCAGTAGGCGATCAGCAGCGCGGCGATCAGCAGCGCCGGCATCACGCCGGCCGCGAACAGCTGCCCCACTGAGGTGCCCGTGACCGCGCCATAGATGATCAGGGCGATGCTGGGCGGCACGATCGGTCCCAGCGTGCCGGCCGTGGCAATCAGACCGATGGAAAAGTACTTGTTGTAGCCGGCGGCCACCAGGGCCGGATACATGATGGTGCCGATCGCGACCACCGTGGCCGGACTGGAGCCGGAAATCGAGCCGAAGAACAGGCAGGCCAGCACCGTGGCGGCTGCCAGCCCGCCCGGCACCCAGCCCACCAGGGCCTTGGCCAGCTCGATAAGGCGGTCGGACAGGCCGCCGATCCGCATCAGCTCGGCGGCGAGGATGAAAAACGGGATCGCCATCAACGAGAAGTTGTTCACCCCCGAGAACATGCGCATCGGCACGATTACCGGATTGCCGGGGCTGAAGAACTCGAGGGTCAGAATGACGGCGAACGCGAGCGCTGCGAAAATCGGCAGGCCCAGCAACAAAACGGCAAAAAACAGCGGTATCAGCGCTGAAAGCATCGTGGGTATCTCCTGGCGCCGGAAGCGGCAACGACAAGCGGCTCAGGGGGCCGCCTAGACCAGCGTTTCCTTGTTCTGAGCGATGGACTCAGCAAGGGTTTGCGCCGGACGGCTCCAGTGCTCCCGGATCAGGCCCAGGTAGCGAATGATCAGCAGGCCGCCGGAAACCGGAATGGGGAAATAGACCCAGGCCATCGGGATACGCATGGCCGGCGACAACACGCCGCGCTTGAGGGTGCTCATGAACAGCTGACTGCCGTAGTACAGCAGCGCGGCACCGAAGGCGATGCCGAGCACGGCTGCGACAATCAGCAACCAGCGCCGGATGCGGGGGCCGACAAAGGCCTGCAGCACATCCACCGAAATGTGAGCGCCATAGCGGGCGCCCAGGCTGGCGCCGATGAAGCTCATGCAGATAACCGAGTACAGGACCAGCTCCTCGATCCAGAAGATCGAGATGTTGAACCCGAATCGCAATACGACTTGAAGAGTGGTGGCGATGGTTGCGATCGCCATGAACACAACCATCGCGCCACTTTCCAAGCGGTCAATAACGGTATTGATCGCTTTGAACATGTTGTTTCCGCAGTACTAGCGGATACCTCCCGTCAGGGCTTGATGCCGGCCGCTTCGTGCACCGTCTTCAGCAGCTGCGGCGTCACCACCTTCTCGAACTGCTTGTGGATGGCAAGGCTGTCGCGGACAAAGGCCTGACGCTCGGCATCGGTCAGCTCGTGGATCTCGATCTGGTCGCGGATCCGGTTGAGGAACTCCTGCTCGTCCTTCAGCGTCAGCTCACGAGCCAGGTCGCGGCCGTTGTTGAACGCCTCGATCATGATCTGCTGCAGATCCTCGG
>JAJUFY010000129.1 GCA_029263635.1 Ectothiorhodospiraceae bacterium
CGCCGCCGAAGTTCTTCTGCAGAAAAGCCGCCAGCTCTCGCGGGGCATCGTCGTCCGAGATATTGAGCGTGAACGGCGTGGCGCCGATGGCGGCGCAGGTTTGCTCGAGCGCCGCGCGGGCTGCCGGCACATCCAGGCATACCACCCGCGCGCCTTCCTGCGCCAAGCGCTCGGCGGTGGCGGCGCCGATGCCGCGGGCGCTGCCGGTCACCAGCGCCACCTTGCCAGCCAGCGCCTGCACGAATGGCTGCGCCGGCGGCGGCGCCACCTCGGCCGTCACCCGCACCGTCTGGCCGCTGACGTAAGTGCTCTGCACGCCACCGAAGAAGCGCAGCACGCCGGAAAGGCGATCCAGGGCATCACGGGCAACATAGGCAAGGTTCACGGTCGCGCCGCGCTTGCCGAGTTCCTTGCCGAGCGAACGGCAGAACCCCTCCAGGCCCCGGACGCAGGCCTGCGCCACCGGATCGGCATCGGTGCCGAGCAGAGGCCCGACCAGCAGCACCCGGGCGTTGCGGGCGATCTGCCTGATCAGCGGATGGAATACCTGATAGAGCACCTCCAGCCGTTCCGGCGTGGTGCAGCCGGTGGCGTCGAGCACCACGACGTCGAGTGCGAAGCTGTCGTCATCATCCTCGTCGTCGTCGAGATCGGCGACCTCCAGCACCTGGGCGCCAGCCGCTTCGATGGCCTGACGCAGGGCCTCATGGGCAAAGCCGTCCGGCGAGGCGCCGAGCGCCACCGTCTTGCCACGCAGCGGTGCCTCGACATAGCCGCCGGGCGCGCGGGCGAGCTCCACCGGCGTCGGCAACCCGAGCGCGCGCAGCAGCCTGTTGGTAGCCGGCTTGTCGGCCAGTTTCAGCAGCAGATCGGCCATGGCGGTCCTCGCTTATTTCTCCAGAACGGCGGTCACGCCCTGGCCGCCGGCGGCGCAGATCGAGATCAGCCCGCGGCCGCCGCCAGCCTGGTCAAGAATCTTGGCCAGCGTGCCGAGCACCCGGCCGCCGGTGGCGGCGAACGGATGGCCGGCGGCGATCGAGCTGCCCTTGACGTTGAGCCGGCTGCGGTCGATGGCGCCGAGCGGCTCTTCCAGGCCAAGCCTGTCGCGGCAGAATTCCGGCGATTCCCAGGCCTTCAGCGTGCACAGCACTACCGAGGCGAAGGCCTCGTGAATCTCGTAATAGTCGAAGTCCTGCAGGCGCAGATTGAGCTTCTGCAGCATGCGCGGGACGGCATAGGCTGGCGCCATCAGCAGGCCCTCGCGCTCGTCGATGAAATCCACCGCGGCCACCTCGCCGGCCACCAGATAGGCCAGCACGGGCAGCCCTTTCCTCGCCGCCCATTCCTCGGAGGCCAGCAGCACGGCCGAGGCGCCGTCGGTCAGCGGCGAGGAATTGGCGGCGGTGATGCTGCCGCCAGGCGCGAAAGCACCGCCGAGCCGGGCCATCTTCTCCAGGCTGGTGTCCGGCCGCAGGTTGTTGTCGCGGCTGAGCCCGTGATAAGGCATGACCAGATCGTCGAAGAAGCCTTCCTCGTAGGCCTTGGCGAGGTTCCGGTGGCTGGCGAGCGCCAGTTCGTCCTGCGCCTCGCGGCTGATGCCGAAGCGGTCGGCGGTGATCTGCGCGTGCTGGCCCATGGACTTGCCGGTGCGCGGTTCGGCGTTCGCCGGAATCTCCGGGATCAGATGGCGGGGCTTGAGCATCCGCAGGAAAGCCCGGACGCGATCGCCGGTGCTGCGGGCGCCGTTGAAAGCCATCAGCGCCCGCTGCAGCCCGGGATTGACGGCGATGGGCGCGTCCGAGGTGGTGTCCGAGCCGCAGGCGATGCCGGCCTCGATCTGCCCCAGGGCAATCTTGTTGGCCACCAGAATGGCGGCTTCCAGTCCGGTGCCGCAGGCCTGCTGCACGTCGTAGGCCGGTGTGTGCGGGTTGAGGCCGGACGCCAGCACGCACTCGCGCACCAGATTCCAGTCGCGCGCGTGCTTCATCACCGCACCGCCGACCACCTCGCCCAGCAGCTCGCCCTGCAGGCCGCACTTGTCGACCAGCCCGCGCAGGGTGTCGGTGAGCATGGTTTTGTTGGAAAGCTCCGAGTAGGCCGTGTTCGAGCGGGCGAAGGGGATGCGGTTGGCCGCGACGATGGCGACGCGGCGAGGCGAACCGTAGTGCATGGAAAGCTCCTGGAATGCGAATTCTTCTACTTATAGAGCGGACGCCGGCGAGCAGGATGAACCGGCACGCCGCCCGGCCGGGGTGCATCTTAACGCGCCCCGCGCCGCCTGGCCTGCCGGTGGATCAACGGTAAGTGATGAGATCCTGCCGCTCGCCCTCGAAATGGCCGTGCTCGTTGAGGGTGGAGAGGTGCTTGCCGCGGCTGCCGTAGATCACCTTGGTGACGCCGCAGTTGACCAGCAGCCAGTTGATCCGGAAAGCATCGGCATCGGGAACACCCAGCAGCGTCTGTGCCACCGCCGAGATCGGTCCGCCGGAGGTGAACACCAGGGCCGTTCCCGAGGCGGGCAGCGCCTCGATGATGGTGTCCAGCGCCTGCAGGCAGCGGGCGCGGAACGCTGGCCAGGATTCGCTGTAGTCGCCGTCGTGCTTGCCGCTTACCCAGCGCGCCACCGCCTGGGTGAACATGGCCTGGAAAGCCCGGCGCGGATTGTCGGACTCGGCGAGGTCGGCCAGCATCAGCTCCCGGTTCGCGTAGCGCGGCTGAAACCGCACCACGATCTCGTGATGGTCGTATTCGTCGAGGCCGGGCAGCACCTGCGGCGTCGCAGCCTCGCCGTAAGCCTGCAGGCAGGCCTCGGCGGTCTGGCGGTGACGCCGCAGCGTGCCCATGAACGTCGCATCCACCTGCGGCGCTCGCGCGCGCAGCGCCGCGCCCAGGACCCGCGCCTGCTCGACGCCGCGCTCCGACAGCTCGTCGTAGTCGGCCTTGTCGAACGAGGCCTGGCCGTGCCGGATCAGATAAATCGCCCCCATCAGCGCCCTCTCGTTTTGATAATCGCCGGCAACTGCGCCGTCGGCCAGCGCGCGCTCGCACGCTTCCGGCGCGTGCCGTTCGGAACCGGCAGCATAACCGAGCGCAGGGCACAATGTGCCGATGTCGCATGACGCCACCGGCGGCGACGACTATCATCCCGTTCCCGGCGCGCGGCTACTGCATCGCCCGGACCGCCAGTCATAACCGCGTATTCTCCGCATGAAACTCCGATTCGTCGCTACCCTGCTGCTCGCGCTCGTGGCCTCAACCGCAAGCGCCACCGAGCCTATCCGGATTGCCATCATCGACACCCTGAGCGGCCCTTTCGCCCGCGAAGGCCGAGCCATCGTCCAGCACCACCGCTACATGGCCGAACTCATCAACCGCGAAGGCGGCGTGCTCGGCCGACCGCTGGAAATCCTGGCTCTCGACAACAAGGGCAGCCCGCAGGAATCGCTGGTGCTGCTGCGCCATGTCGCCGACCAGGGCATCCAGTACATCGCCCAGGGCAACGGCTCGCACGTGGCCGGCGCCCTGGTCGAGGCGCTGGAGAGGCACAACCGCCGCCATCCCGACCGGCAGATCCTGTTTCTCAACTATTCGGCAGTCGATCCGACCCTCACCAACGAGTACTGCAGCTTCTGGCATTTCCGCTTCGACACCGGCGCCGACATGCGCCTGGATGCGCTCACCAGCTTCATGGCCCGGCAGGCCAAGGTG
This sequence comes from Ectothiorhodospiraceae bacterium, assembly GCA_029263635.1. GTDB lineage: Bacteria > Pseudomonadota > Gammaproteobacteria > Nitrococcales > AK92 > JAAYIK01. The sequence continues at coordinate 3,709 of JAJUFY010000129.1, forward strand.
CGCCGGGTGTTCCTGCTCAACCAGGACTACACGCACGGCCATCAGGTCAGCGAGATCGCTCGCCGCATGCTGGCCGAGAAAGCGCCGCACATCGAGATCGTCGGCGATGTGCTGCACCCGATCGGCAAGGTCAGGGATTTCTCTCCGTATATCGCCCGTATCAGGGCAGCCGGCGCCGATACGGTGCTGACCGGCAACTGGGGCAACGACCTCGCATTGCTGGTACGGGCCGGCAAGGAAGCGGGACTGGACGTGGATTACTACACCTTTTACGCTGGCGGCTTCGGCGTGCCGATCGCGATGGGCAGCGCCGGCGAGAGCCGGGTGTTCCAGGTGACGGAATGGCACCCGGACCTGCCGGACGAGCTCGATCTGCCGGAAATGGCCGCCTTTGCCCAGCGCTTTGCCGAAGCGACCGGCGGCGAGACGCCCTGGTACTTCCACCGGGTCGGCACGCAGATGCGCATGCTGGCCCAGGCCATGCGGGAGGCCGGCTCCACCGAGCCGGCCCAGGTCGCCAAGGCTCTGGAAGGCATGCGCCAGGACACCGCCTTCGGCCCGGCCATCATGCGACGCCGGGACCACCAGCTGCTGCAGCCGCTGTTCATCTCGGTGTTTACCGAGCGCGCCAGGCACAAGGTGGAAGGCAGTGGCCTCGGTTTCGTGACCGTCGCCCGCATCCCGGCAGAGCAGACCGCCCAGCCGAGTTCGTGCGCAATGGAGAGGCCCTGACCAACTGCCCTGGCGGCCCCGATCAGAAGGCGGCGCAGGCTTGCGACCGGGTGCTATCCGGCCCCTTCTCCCGGCATCCGTCCCAACCGCTGCAGACAGGCCTGCAGCTCGGCCTCGCTGATGTCGATCCGCTCCAGTACCCGCCCGTACAGCATGGCGGTGGGGACATTGCGGCCACCGCGCTCGCGCTCAGCCTCGGCGAGCACGGTCAGCACGATACGCTCCAGCCGCGTGAGGCCGTCGCGCACGTCCGGCAGCTGGTCGTGCGGGCCGGTCACGGCCGCGCCGGTGCGCGGGCGGTCGCCTCCGCACTGAAACCGGCCAATCCGAACTTGCGCGAGAGCACCTTGTCCAGCATCCGGGTCGGCAGCAGCCGCTTGAGCAGCACAAAGGCGGTACTGCCGTTGCCGAGCCGCTTCACCGCCGGCGGCGACTCCTGGCCGATGAGCCGCACCAGCTCGCCGACGAACTGCTCGGTCGGCGTGCCGTTCTGCTGCGAGGCCTGCGCCCGCGCCTCGATGTAGGAACGCAGCGGCTGATAGCGAGAGTCGGCCGGCAAGGTGGCGCTCAGGCTGCGCTGGGCGTTGTTGCCGAACTCCGAGCGGATCGCGCCGGGCTGCACCGTCAGCACCCGTACTCCGAACGGCGCCAGCTCCAGCCGCAGCGCATCCGAAAGGCTGTGCAACGCCGCCTTGGTGGCACAGTAGGCGCCGGAAAACGGCGTGGTGAGGATGCCGGAGATGCTGCCGATATTGACCACCAGGCTGCCTCGCTCGCGGGTCAGCAGCGGCAGTGCGGCCTGCACCAGGGCGAGCGGCGCGAACACGTTGGTTTCGAACTGCTGGCGCACCTGCTCAATCGGCATCTCGACGATCGGACCCATGGCGCCGTAGCCGGCGTTGTTGACCAGCAGGTCCAGCCGACCTGCCTCCTGCTCGATACGGGCTAAGCAGGCCACAATCTGCTCGGGAGCGTTGACGTCGAGCTCTACCGGCCGCAAGGTCTCGCTCGCCAGAGCCTGCAGCGTGTCCGGCCTGCGGGCGCCGGCGTAGACCGTCCAGCCCTGCCGTACCAGCTGCTGAGCCAGCTCGCGGCCGATACCGGTGGAACAGCCGGTGATCAGTGCAATTCCTGGTTTCATGTCTCACCTGTGGCAAAAGACCGTTGGAATGGAGCTTAGCCGATCGCGCTAGAGCGAGGTCGCCGAGCGCGCCGCCTGATCGTAGAGCCCGCTGAGGGCCCGCAGCAGGCCCGCCGCTTCGCCGATGCGGGGGTTGTCGGCGATGCGGCCGAGCACCAGCGCATCGACCAGGCAGCGCTCGCGGACTTCGCGATAGCGCAGGCAGGCCGCCTGTCCTTCCGCAGAGGTCGAGTACAGCACTTCCTTGCCCTTGCGGGTGCGCTCGACCAGCCCGAGCCGGCCGAGCTTCTTGAGCGCATAGCTGACCAGATGCTGATCGTCGATGTTGAGGACGAAGCAGATATCGGCCAGCCGCTTGTGCCGGGCCCGATGGTTGGTGGTGTGCAGCACCAGCACGTCCAGCGGCGCCAGATCGGGAATGCCGGCCGCCGCCATGCAGCGGCTGACCCAGCGTTCAAAAGCATGGCTGGCAACGATCAGGCCGAATTCGAATTCGCTCAGCTCGGCGCTCTGGGCCGAAACCAGATGCGCCGAAGAAACGATCGGACTCTTGCCCACCTCACTGCTCATGGGACTCCCCCAACGCGTTCCGACTCGCCGAAACCGCCGCCGCCCGGCGTCTCGATGACGATGGCATCGCCCGGCCGCATATCGGCCCGGGCCGTCGAACCCAGCAGTTCCACGCCACCATCGGCGCGGCGTACCAATGCCCGACCAGGCTGGCCAGCGCCGCCGCCGGCCAGACCGAACGGCGCCACTCGGTGGCTGTTGGCGAGCAGCGCGGCGGTCATCGGCACCCGGAACTCGATTTCCCGGATCACGCCGTCGCCGCCGCGCCAGCGGCCAGCACCGCCGGAGCCGCGGCGGATCTGGAAACGGCGCAGCAGCACCGGAAAACGCTGCTCGAGCACTTCGGGGTC
>JAJUFY010000244.1 GCA_029263635.1 Ectothiorhodospiraceae bacterium
CCTGCACGCCGCGATGGCGGAGGATGTCGCTCTTGACCAAGGCACCGACCTCCCCGGCCGCGAGCAGCAGCGGCCGCCGCTCGGCCGCGACCCGGCCGGCAAATCCTTCGCCGACGGGCACGCCGAAACCGGTCTCGATCTCCTCTTCCAGGCCGACCGCAGCCCGCACCCACAGCATGTCGTCCTCAAGCAGCAGCACCGCCGCGGTGTCGACGGTCGCCATGGTTTCCCGCACGACCCGCAGCAGGCGTACGAGGAAGTCACCGAGGGTGCTGCTTTCCAGGGCGACGGCGGAGATCCTGTCCAGCGCACTCAGCGTACTGTGCTGCGCCTGCAGGTAGTGCTCGACGGCGGCGACAATGGCCCTGTCGATGGCGCTGTCGAGTGCCCGCAGGCCGTTGTGCGGGGCAGCCATGCCCGCCCTTTCCCAGCAGCCGGAGATGGCATCGCGCAGCAGCGTGAATTCGCCGATCACCTGATTGAGGTCGAAACCCGCCTGCAGCCGGATCGCGGCATGAATCCGGATCGCCTCCCGGGACGCTTCGTCATCGCCGCCGGCCTCGATCCGGTCGATGAGCTCGGCGATGTCTGCCAGCAGAGCCGGAAAGTGATCGGGCAGCAGCGGCCGCGCCAGGGGATGCGTGTCGATCCGCGCCCGGTGTTCCCTGTCGGCCAGGATGGCGGCCTGATGGTGCCGGATGAAGTCGGATAAGGATGCGCTACCGCTGCGCGGCGAAGGATCTTGACTCTTCATGAGATGCTCTGCCTGATGCCATGGCAATGGTCGAGTAGGACGACCTCTGATGAGCGAAGCCGGCGATGGTCATGCTGTCAATTTAGGCAGTCCTGCATGCATCGCCACTTTCGTTCAGGCGCGGTCGTAGGAGTCGCCGATCCGACGCAGTAGAATGACCGCCTTCGGACCCTCAGCAGCCGCAGCCAAGGTGCCCCTGTGAACGCAATCCCGGAAGCCCTCCACCAGTCCGACCTCAAGAGCCTGCCCCTGCTGCATCAGGGCAAGGTGCGCGACGTCTACGCCATCGACGACCACCGGCTCCTGATCGTCGCCACCGACCGGCTGAGCGCCTTCGACGTCGTGCTGCCCGATCCGATCCCGGGCAAGGGCCGGGTGCTGACGGCCGTCTCCAACTTCTGGTTCCGGCGGCTGCGCAACATCGTGCCGAACCACCTGCTGGATATTGGGCTGGACGAGGTCATTCCCGACCCGGCCGAGCGCGAGCGGGTACGCGGCCGTGCCGTCGTCGCCAAGCGCGACCGGCCGCAGCCCGGGGTGGCCATCGCCCGCGGCTACCTGATCGGCTCCGGCTGGAAGGATTACCAGGCCACCGGCATGCTGTGCGGCATCCGCCTGCCGGCGGGCCTGCGGCAGGCGGAGAAGCTGCCGGCTCCGATCTTCACCCCCTCCACCAAGGCGGCGGTCGGAGACCATGACGAGAACGTGAGCTTCGAACAGGTCGAACAGCTGATCGGGCCGGAACTGGCGGCGCGGGTACGCGACATCACGCTCAGGCTCTATGCCGAGGCCGCCGAGTACGCCCGTTCGCGGGGCATCATCATCGCCGACACCAAGTTCGAGTTCGGACTCGACCAGGACGGCAGCCTGATGCTGATCGACGAGGCGCTCACTCCCGATTCCTCGCGCTTCTGGCCGGCCGATGAGTACCAGGTCGGCATCTCGCCACCCAGCTTCGACAAGCAGTTCGTACGCGACTATCTGGAAACGCTGGACTGGGACAAGACGGCGCCCGGGCCGCGGCTGCCGGCAGAGGTCCTGGCCAGGACCGCGGAAAAATACCGCGAGGCCCAGCACCGGCTCACGGGGGAATGAAGCCTTAGGGAAGGGATCGCTCGCGCAAGGACGAGCATGGTACTGGCAGGAGCGGCCCTCGCGGCGAGGACGTCGCTCCTGCCAAAGAAGTTCACGCCAAGCCTGTTCCAGGCTTCTTCCCTAGACGGCCTGACGCGAACTTTCGGCCCTTTCTTCCTCTAGGCGTACCGCCCGATGCCGCGCTTGCGCATCGCCTCGCGGATCTCGTCCAGGCTGGTGGGATCGTCGATGGTGGACGGCACCATGACCTCCTCCTCGGCGGCGAGCGTGCGGATGGTCTTGCGCAGGATCTTGCCGGAACGGGTCTTGGGCAGCTTCTGCACCACCGCCACCTGCCGCAGGCTGGCGATGGCGCCGATACGGCTGCGCACCAGCTCGGAAAGCTCGCGCTCCAGCTCCTCTTCCGACACCTGCACGCCGTCCTTGAGCACGACGAAACCGACCGGCAGCTGGCCCTTGAGCTCGTCGGTCACACCCACCACCGCGCACTCGGCGACGGCCGGATGGGCACCGATGATCTCCTCCATCTCGCCGGTGGACAGCCGGTGGCCGGCGACGTTGATGACGTCATCGACCCGGCCCATGATGAACACGTAGCCGTCTTCGTCGATGTAGCCGCCGTCGCCGCTCAGGTAGTAGCCCGGATACTGAGCCAGATAGGACTCGTGGAAGCGGGTATCGTCCTGCCACAGGGTCGGCAGGCAGCCGGGCGGCAGCGGCAGCTTGACGGCGATGTTGCCGGCTTCGCCGGGCGGCAGCTCGGCACCGGCGTCGTCCATCACCCTGACCTGATAGCCCGGAATGGGCACGCCGGCCGAGCCGACCTTGGTCGGCAGCAGCTCCAGGCCAAGCGGGTTGCCGACGATCGGCCAGCCGGTCTCGGTCTGCCACCAGTGGTCGATGACGGGCACCGGCATGACCTTGTTCAACCATTCATAGGTGGGCGGGTCCAGCCGCTCGCCGGCCACGAACAGCGCCTGCAGGCAGCTGATGTCGTACTGGTCCTTGAGCCGCGTTTCGGGGTCCTCCTTCTTGATGGCGCGCAGGGCCGTGGGCGCCGTGAAGAAGGTCTTGACCCGGTGCTCGGCGATCACCCGCCAGAAGGCGCCGGCATCCGGGGTCCGCACCGGCTTGCCTTCGTACAGAACGCTGGTGCAGCCGCGGATCAGCGGCGCGTAGACGATGTAAGAGTGCCCGACCACCCAGCCGACGTCCGAGGCCGCCCAGAACACGTCGCCCGGGTTGCTGCGGTACACGGCCTCCATGCTGTAGTTGAGGGCCACGGCATAGCCGCCGCTGTCGCGCACCACGCCCTTGGGCTTGCCGGTGGTGCCGGAGGTGTAAAGGATGTAGAGCGGATCGGTGGCATCCACCGGCACCGGCTCGGCCGGCTCCGCGCGCGACTGCAGCACATTCCAGTCGATGTCGGTCGCCGGGTCGAGCTGGCAGTCCAGCTGCGGGCGCCGGAACACCACGGCTTTCTCCGGCTTGTGGCGGGCCATGGCGATGGCTTCGTCCACCAGCGGCTTGTAGGGGATGATGCGGTCGACCTCGATGCCGCAGGAAGCGGTCAGCACCACCTTCGGCCTGGCATCGTCGATGCGGATGGCGAGCTCGTGCGGTGCGAAGCCGCCGAACACCACCGAATGGATCGCGCCCAGGCGCGCGCAGGCCAGCATGCCGATCACCGCCTGCGGGATCATCGGCAAATAGATCACCACCCGGTCGCCCTTGCCCACGCCCAGGCTCTGCAGCGCCCCGGCAAAGCTGGCGACCTCATCGCGCAGCTCGCGGAAGCTGTAGCGGGCCTGGGTGTTGGTGACGGGGGAATCGTAGATCAGCGCGGTGGCGTCGCCGCGCCCCTGATCGACATGCGCATCCAGCGCCAGATGGCTGAGATTCAGCCTGCCGCCGGCAAACCAGCGGTAGCTGCCGTTGTCGGCTCGCTGCAGGATGGCCTTCGGCGGCTCGAACCAGTCGAGCTTGGCGGCCTGACGCTGCCAGAACGCTTCGGGATCTTCGACGGCG
>JAJUFY010000316.1 GCA_029263635.1 Ectothiorhodospiraceae bacterium
AACGGTCAGTTCTCGCCGGAGCAATACCGGGTCATGCTGCGCAACGCCGGCTTCACGCCGGAAAGCTACGAGGCGCGGCTGCGTGTCGAGCAGACGCTGGCGCAGGTGCAGGCCGGGCTCTATGACAGCGCCTTCGTCACCGAGCCGGAACTGCAGCGCCTGCTGCAGCTGCGCCGGCAGGAGCGCGAGCTGAGCTACCTGCTGGTATCGGCCGCAGCCTTCGAGAAGGACATCCAGGTGTCCGAGGACGAAGTGCGCGCCTATTACCAGGACAACATCCGGCTGTTCCAGCAGCCCGAGCAGGTGCAGCTGGCCTATGTCGAGCTCACGGCCGATTCCCTGACCGACAACATCGACGTGGCCGAGGACGAGCTGCAGGCCCGCTACGAGGAGCTCAAGGGCAGCCGCTACACCACCGGCGGCCAGCGCCGGGTCCGCCACATCCTGCTGACCCTGCCGCCGGATGCCGGCGAGCAGCAGGTGGCGGAAGCGCGGCAGCGGCTGGAGGAGATGCGGGCGCTGATCCAGTCCGGCGAAGCCGGCTTCGAGGAGCTGGCGAAGCAGAACTCCCAGGATCCCGGCTCGGCGGAGCAGGGCGGCGATCTGGGCTGGGTGGATCGCGGGCAGATGGTGCCGGCTTTCGAGCAGGCCGCCTTCGGCCTCGGCAAGGGCGAGCTCAGCGAACCGGTGCGCTCGGAATTCGGGCTGCATCTGATCCAGGTAACCGAGGCCCGGCCGGAGCAGGTGCAACCGTTCGCCGAGGTCAAGGATGAGCTGCGCCAGGAAATGGTTGCCGAGCGCGCCGGCCGACAGCTGGCCGAGCAGGCCAACCGGCTGGCGAATCTCACTTACGAGCATCCCGACGAGCTGGAGACGGCCGCCGAGGCGCTGGGCCTGGAGGTGCGGCAGAGCGGCTGGATCAGCCGGGCCGGCAGCGAAGAAGGCATCGGTGCGCAGCCGCAGGTCATCCAGGCCGCTTTCAGCGACGAGGTGATGAAATTCCGGCGCAACAGCCAGGTGCTGGAGCTGGGTGAGCAGCATTACGCCGTGGTGCGGGTCGTCGAGCATCAGCCGGCCCAGCCGCGGCCGTTCGAGGAGGTCAGCGACCAGGCCCGTGCGCAGCTGGTGCAGCAGCGTGCCGCCGCCGCGGCCCAGGAACTGGGCGCCGCACTGCAGGAGAAAGCCGAGTCAGGCGAGCCGCTCGCCAAGCTGGCGCAGGGCGACAAGGCCAGGCTGGAGCAGCCCGGCTTCGTCGGCCGCAGCGCCGAGCAGGTGCCGGCAGCGGTGCTGCGCAAGGCGTTCCAGTTGCCGAAGCCGGAACAGGGCGAAACCAGCCTCGGCAGCGTGCGGCTGGCCGACGGTAGCTATGCCGTGCTGGCCGTCACCGGGGTGCGGGAAGCGACCGGCAGCGAGGACGAGGACCAGACCGAGCTGCTGGCCCAGGAGCTGCGGGCGGTGCAGGGCGAGCAGGCGCTGCGCGGCCTGATCCAGATGCTGCGCCAGGAAGGCAAGGTCAAGATCCACGAGAACCGGCTGTAACCGGCCCGCTCGTCTGGTCGTGCGCCGTCGTTGCGACGGCCTCGCCGCCAGCGCGCCCTGCGTTCTGTAGGGGCGGCCGCCGGCCGCGAATTTTTGTCCTCTCTCCCGCAAGGGGTAGAGGCGGGGAAGATTGAGAGATGCCGCGAGCCGGCTCTCGTAAAGCGAAAGGCGGGACCAGGTGGTCCCGCCTTTTTACGTTCAGCCGATGTCGCCCACCAGGGCGATCATGTGCACGCCGGCGTCGACGTGGACGATCTCGCCGGTGATGCCGGAAGCGAGGTCGGAGCAGAGGAAGGCGGCGGTGTTGCCGACTTCCTCGATGGTGACGTTGCGCTTGAGCGGCGCGGCCTTGGCGTTCAGGTCCAGCAGCTTGCGGAAATTGCCGATGCCGGACGCGGCCAGGGTGCGGATCGGGCCGGCCGAGATGCCGTTGACGCGGATCCCGTCAGCACCCAGGTCGTAGGCCATGTAACGGACATTGGCTTCCAGGCTGGCCTTGGCCGGGCCCATGGTGTTGTAGCTGGGCAGCGCCCGCTCGGCGCCGAGGTAGCTGAGCGTGAGCAGCGAGGCGTTGCGACCCTGCATCATCTTGCGGCCGGCCTTGGCGAGCGCGGCGAAGCTGTAGGAGCTGATGTCCTGCGCCATGGCGAACCCGGCGCGCGTGACATTGTCCACATAGGAGCCTTCCAGCTCTTCGCGGGGCGCGAAGGCGACGGCGTGGACGATGATGTCGAGCCCGTCCCAGTGCTTGCCGAGCTCGGCGAAGCAGGCTTCGATCTGCTCGTCGCTGGTCACGTCCAGCGGCATGGTGATGGAGCTGCCGAACTCGGCGGCGAACTTCTCGACGCGGGGCTTGAGCTTGTCGTTCTGGTAGGTAAGCGCCAGTTCTGCGCCTTCGCGGTGCATCGCCTGGGCGATGCCGTAGGCGATCGAGCGGTCGCTGGCGATACCGACGATGAGGGCGCGTTTGTCTTTCAGGAATGCCATGTGCTGTCCTAGGTTCTGTCGTTCCGTGGGTTGGGTCGGTCCATTGCGATTGCCGCGCTGTAGTCGGCCGCCGCGGAAAACCCGCATAACTTACTGAAAAACCCGCCGCCCGCCTAGGACAACGGTCCGCACTTTGCCCGCCGGCCCGGGTCCGGTATAAACAGGGGCGCAGGCGGCACTCACGGAACGCCTCGGTTGAATAAGGAGATATGGTGCTTCGCCGCCTACTGCTAGCCGGCCTGTTGAGCTTTCTGCCGCTCGCGGCGCATGCCTGGGCGCCTGCGCTGGCGATGCACGGCGAGCCCAAGTACGGCCCCGACTTCCAGCACTTCGACTACGTCAAT
>JAJUFY010000420.1 GCA_029263635.1 Ectothiorhodospiraceae bacterium
CCTGCCGCTGAAGATCATCTGGGCGCTGCTGGACGTCATTACCATCGTTGTGCTGGTCACCGGGCTGTACTTGTGGTTCAAGCGCCGTAAGGCGCCAATGGAAGCGCGCTTGCCGGACACGATGGAAGCCGGTACCGCTGCCCCGGTCGGGAGCGGCCGATGAGCAGGCGGCAGGGCGGACTGAGCAGCCGGGAGATCTGGCGTGGACCGCTGCTGATGGCGCTGCTGAGCGGCGTCGGGCTGGTGGCGGCGCTGCTGGCGGACGGGCTTGCCGACTGGGTTTCCTGGCTCAGCCTGGCCGTGCCGGTACTGGTCTGCTGCAGGGGCTGGTTCGGTGGCAGGAAGCCAAGCGCGAGCGAGGCCAGGAGCGAGGAGGCGGCAACCAAGCCCGAACTGCTTGGCGATCGCTGAAGCCGGCGGCAGGCCAGGAGGCTCCGGCCTTGCCGATCAGGCTGCCAGGTGCTCCAATCGGTGGCGGTTCCGCATCCAGTCCTCGCAGGAGTTCCCCGTGCCCCAGTCCCCAGCCGTTGATGACATTGCCGCGTTGCAGAACGGGTTTCAGGCAGGCGGCTACATCTGCGGCCGTGACATCGCCACCGCCGTCTACCTCGCCCGCGAGCTGGAGAAGCCCATCCTGGTGGAGGGCCCGCCCGGTGTCGGCAAGACCGAGCTGGCGCGCGCCACGGCAACGCTGCTGGATCTGCCGCTGATCCGGCTGCAGTGCTACGAGGGACTGGACGAGAGCAAGGCGCTGTACGAGTGGAAGTACGGCAAGCAGTTGCTCTACACCCAGATCCTGCGCGAGAAGCTGAGCGAGATGCTGGAGGGCACCGTCGGGCTGGAGCAGGCCATGGAGCGGCTGCATCAGTACGACGACAGCTTCTTCTCCGAACGCTTCCTCGAGCCGCGGCCGCTGCTCAAGGCGCTGCGCGCCGAGGGCGGCTCGGTACTGCTGATCGACGAGGTCGACAAGGCCGATCAGGAGTTCGAAGCCTTCCTGCTGGAGATTCTCTCCGACTACCAGATTTCCATCCCCGAGCTGGGGACGGTGGCGGCGGACAGCACGCCCATCGTATTCCTCACCAGCAACAACAGCCGCGAGATCGGGGAGGCCCTGCGCCGCCGTTGTCTGCACCTGTACATCGGTTTCCCGGACGCGGCGCTGGAGCGGCGCATCGTCCAGGCACGGGTGCCCGGCATTGCCGAGAACCTGCGCAATCAGCTGGTGGCCTTCATCCAGAAGGTCCGCGCCATGGATCTGCGCAAGGTGCCGGCAGTGAGCGAGACCATCGACTGGGCCCGCACCCTGGTGCTGCTGCACGCCGATGCGCTGGATCGCGAGCTGGTCCAGCAGACCCTGAGCGTCATCCTCAAGCACCAGGACGACGTCGCTACGGTGCGGCGCGAGCTGCCCGGCCTGCTGGGGCAGTTGAGGTAGGGCCGTGGAGGCGACCCTGGCCGATTTCATCCGCGTGCTGCGCGCGGCCGGGGTACGGGTGTCCACGGCGGAGGCCATCGATGCGCATCACGCCGTGCACCGTGTGGGGCCGGGCGACCGCGCACTGCTCAAAACCGCGCTGGGCCTGACCCTGGCCAAGACCGAGGAAGAGCGGACCCTGCTCGATGGCTGCTTCGAGCGCTTCTTCACCTTTCAGGAACTGGTCGACGAAGAACCCGCGCCGACGGAGCAGGCTGCGGCCGCAGCCGGGCCGCGGGCCGATGCCGGGGAGGCGGTGCCGGCCGCCGTCAGCGCGCTGAGCGAACAGTTGCTGCGGCAGGACTGGGCGACGCTCAACGTCGCCGTGGCCGCAGCCGGGCAGCGCGTGGAGGCGAACCGGATCGTCAGCTTCACCCAGCGTGGCCGCTACACGCAGGCCATCGCCGAGGCC
>JAJUFY010000141.1 GCA_029263635.1 Ectothiorhodospiraceae bacterium
CAATCGCGAGCGGATCCGCCTGGAGTAAACCAGCGTGCTGCGGGAGCGCCAGGCTCCCGCGGCCGCTCTGCATGCTGGCAAACAGCCAGCCTGCCAAGCCTCGTTGCCGCATCGCTCTTCCTCTGCCCTGCCGGCCAGCGGATGAAAAACGCCGGCCGTGCCTCCAGCTTTATGTGATCGCGCCGGCCCGGCTTCGAAGTCGGGTATGATGCGCTGGCGGCTGGGCCGGACCAGCCGTGGAATCGGCCCGATGCTGTCCTGACAGATTGCCGACATTCAGCTCAAAGGTCTGGAGATTGTTCGAATGCAGAAGCGAATCCGCAAAGCGGTGTTTCCGGTCGCAGGCCTCGGCACGCGTTTTCTGCCGGCCACCAAGGCGAATCCCAAAGAAATGCTGCCGATCGTCGATAAGCCGCTGGTTCAATACGCTGCGGAAGAAGCCATTGCGGCAGGCATCGAAGTGCTGATTTTCATAACCGGCCGCAACAAGCGCGCCATCCCGGACCATTTCGACAAGGCTTACGAGCTGGAAAACGAGCTGGAGCAGCGGGGCAAGCTGCAACGCCTGGAAGAAGTCCAGAACATCATTCCCAAGGGCGTTACCTGCGTTTATATCCGCCAGGCCGAAGCGCTCGGGCTCGGCCATGCCGTCATGTGCGCCGAAGCCGTGGTGGGCAACGAACCCTTTGCCGTGATCCTGGCCGACGACCTGATCAGCAATGAGGGAGGGAAGAACTGCCTGGCGCAGATGGTCGAGCAGTACAACGCCCACGGTGGCAGCATTCTCGGCGTCGAGCGGGTGCCGAAAGAACACACCGACCGCTATGGCATTGTCAGCGTCGGCCAGATGCAGCAGCGGCTCGGGCGGCTGGAGGCGATCGTCGAGAAGCCGAAGCCGGCCGAGGCGCCTTCGAATCTGGGTGTGGTCGGCCGCTACATCCTCAGCCCGGCGATCTTCGAGGCACTGAAGAACATCCAGCCGGGCGCCGGCGGCGAGATCCAGCTCACCGACGCCATCGCCAGGCTGCTCGGGCAGGAACCCTGCTACGCCTACGAATTCGAAGGCCAGCGCTATGACTGCGGCGACAAGCTCGGATACCTGAGGGCGACGGTCGAGTATGGGCTCAAGCACCCGGAACTGGGCGCAGCCTTCGCCGATTATCTGCGTACCCTGAATGCCACCCAGGCCGTGGCCGGATAGCAGAGCATGCGGCGCCGGCCGCCTGACCGCAGGCGGGCGGCGCTAGCTGTGCATCGCTGAAGCGCCGGCCGGCATCGGCAGTCGGATCGACTCGTCTTCCTCCAGCCAGGCCAGGATCCGCTGCCAGTTGCCGAGTTCCGCCCGGGCATCGTCCGAGTCCAGCTCGTGCAGGCCGAGGCCGGACTCGCTGGCTTCGCCGTAACCGGGATTGTCATGCAGCCGCGCGACCAGCGGCATGCCCAGGGTCTGCAGCACCCGTTCAAGCTCGCCCAGCCGGGAGCCGCCGTTACGGATCCGGTTGACCACCGCGCCGATGCGGACGCAGCCGTATTTGCTGACCGTCATCAACTCCTTGATGAAGCCAACCGCGGCGCGGGTGTCGATCGCGGCCGGCACGAGCGGGACCAGGATCGCATCGGCGCTTTTCACATGCTCGAGAATCTGCGGCTTGTCGGCAGCCGCGGCGGTATCTACCACCAGCCGCTCGGTCTCCGCTGGGATCCGCAGGCACCATGAGCGGGTGAAGCCGACCGGTACCCGCTGGTGGGCGGCCACTCCATGAACGGCGGCCAGGTCGGAAGGCCGCTGCTCGAGCCAGGTATGGCTGCACAGCTGGGGGTCCTGGTCGTAGAGCACCGTTCGCTTCCCGAGCGCGGCGTACAGGCTGGCCAGATTGGTTGCCACGGTGGTCTTGCCGCAGCCGCCTTTGCTGTTGACGACGAGAATTCGGCGCATCGCTCCAAAGAGCTTGGTGTTCTTATGATCAATGCATCATGCGTCGATTCGCCGCTCTCGTGCAAGTTTCGGGGTAGCGTGCCGGCGCATGTTGAGATCGCCGCGGCCGGGCCCCATGCTGCCGCGACCGATCGAGCCGGAGGGAATGAGGTCGTGGCAGCAGGAAGACAGCAGCAGGGACAGCCGCCCCAGCATCAGCCGCGGCAACCCGGCAGGGAAGGGCTGATGCGGCCGGCACCGGTCTACATCCGGGACGACTACCGCGGCAGCGGCAAGCTCGCCGGCAGGGCGGCGCTGATCACCGGCGGCGATAGCGGCATCGGCCGGGCGGTGGCGGTTCATTTCGCGCGGGAAGGTGCCGATGTCAGCATCGTCTACCTGGACGAGCACGACGACGCCCGCGCGACCCGGCGGCTGGTGGAGCAGGAGGGACAGCGCTGCATCACCATCAGCGGCGATGTCGGCGATCCCGATTTCTGTGCCTACGCGGTGCGGACCCACATGGAGCGGCTGGGCCGGCTCGACGTGCTGGTCAACAATGCCGGCGAGCAGCACGTGCAGACGCGGTTCGAGGACATCTCCATGCAGCAGCTGGAGCAGACCTTTCGGACCAACTTCTTTGCCTATTTCGCCTTTGCCAAGGCAGCCCTGCCGCATTTGGGCGAAGGCGGCGCCGTCATCAATACCACGTCGGTGACGGCCTATCGCGGCAGCGATCACCTGATTGACTACTCCGCCACCAAGGGCGCCATCGTCGCCTTTACCCGCTCGCTGGCGAATGCGCTGGCGGAACGCGGCATCCGGGTCAATGGCGTCGCCCCTGGGCCGATCTGGACGCCGCTGATCCCTGCGACCTTCGACGCCGAGCATGTCGAGAGCTTCGGCGGCGATACGCCGCTGGGGCGGGCCGGACAGCCGGCCGAGGTAGCGCCGTGCTACGTGCTGCTGGCCTCGGCCGACGGGTCGTACATGACCGGCCAGGTACTGCATCCGAACGGCGGGCAGTTCATGGAGACTTGAGCAGCTCCGGCGTGCAGTGCGGACGGATCTCGCGAATGATGGCCGCGAACACGCGCGGATTGCCGGCCACCACGTTGCCGCTCTTGAAATGGCCGGGGCCGCCGGTGAAGTCGCCGACGACACCGCCAGCCTCCTGGATCAGCAGCAGGCCGGCCGCCATGTCCCACGGCTGCAGCCCGATTTCCCAGAAGCCGTCGAAGCGGCCTGCGGCGACATAGGCGAGGTCCAGGGCCGCGGCTCCGGGGCGGCGGATATCGGCCGCGATTCCGCTCAGCGCCTTGAACATGCCCAGATAGGCGTCGATGTGCTGCTGGGCCTTGTGCGGGAAGCCGGTGCCGAGCAGGGCGCCCTGCAGGTCCTGGCGTTGCGTGACCCGGATGCGGCGGCCATCGAGCTGCGCGCCGCCGCCCCGGTGAGCGGTCCACAGCTCCTGGCGGACCGGGTCGTAGATCACGCCCACTTCCAGCCTGCCGCGGTGGCGCATGGCGATGGACACCGCGAAGTGCGGTACGCCGTGCAGGAAGTTGGTGGTACCGTCCAGCGGGTCGATCACCCACTCGTATTCGTTCTCGCCCTGACCGCCACTCTCCTCGCCGAGAATGGCGTGGTGCGGATAGGCCTTGCGCAGGACACTGATGATCTCCTGCTCGGCCATGCGATCGACCTCGCTGACGAAGTCGTTGTGCCCTTTGGCCTCGACAGTCAGCGTGTCGAGCCGATCCATATGGCGGGCAATGATGTTGCCGGCGCTGCGGGCAGCGCGCACGGCGATGTTGACCATCGGGTGCATGGGGTATTGACGTCGTGTTGAGCGGCCGGAGGGCCGGTAAGCATACCAGCAAGCGAACAGGTGGAGTAGGGATGCCGACCGCCGGATGCAACGACCGTCGCACGGTCTGCTACCATGCCGCCGCTTTGGACTGCGACGATCATGAAGCCCGATAATATCCGCATCGTTCTGGTCGGCACGACCCATGCCGGCAATATCGGTTTTGCCGCTCGAGCCATGAAGACCATGGCGCTCAGCCAGCTGCACCTGGTCGCGCCGGCGCGGTTTCCCGACCCTCAGGCCGAGGCGAACGCCACCCACGCCGTCGATGTGCTGGCGGCCGCCCAGGTGCATGGCGATCTGGACGCGGCGCTGACTGGGGCCGGGCTGGTGGCGGGACTGACGGCCCGGACCCGGCGGCTGGGGGCGCCGTCTGTCGATCTGCGCAGCTTCGCCGGCCTTGCGGCGGCGGAATCGGAGCGTCACCCGGTGGCCCTGCTGTTCGGGCGCGAGCACTCGGGACTCAGCAACGAAGAGCTCGACCGCTGCCAGTACGTCGTGCACATCCCCACCAATCCGGCCTACGGCGTGCTCAATCTGGGTGCCGCCGTGCAGGTGGTTGCCTACGAGCTCTTTCTCGCCGGCGCCGGCGCCGGCGCCGAGGCGGTGGCCGGCGAGAGCGTCGAAGCGGCCGGCTTCGAACATCTGGAGGGCCTGTACGGCCATCTGGAGCGGGTGCTGGACGAGGTGGGCTTCCTGCGGCAGCAGAACCCCGAGCTGCTGATGCGGCGGCTGCGGCGGCTGTTCGGACGGGCGCGGCCGGACCGGGTCGAAGTCGATCTGCTGCGCGGGGCGCTGGCCGCGATCGAGCGGCGCCTGCGCCGCTAGACGGGCAAGTCGCGCGTGTACAAATCGCTCCTGGAAACGAGTACTCTTAGCGCCTTATGAGCAATCGTCGCCTGCGCTGTCCAGGGCCGATCTGTCGCTAGGAGCCCGCCGCCGTCGCGGTCGCCGGCTCCATTTCTCGTGTTTCACTCCCCCCGAGTTTCAAGGACAGGTTCATATGTTGGCCAGGCTCAAAGAAGAGATCCGTTGCGTGATGGAGCGCGACCCCGCCGCCCGCAACGCGTTCGAGGTGCTCACCTGCTATCCCGGCCTGCACGCGCTGCTGATGCATCGCATCAACCATTGGCTGTGGCGGCATGGCCTGCGCTGGCCGGCGCGCTTCCTTTCCACAATCGCGCGCTGGCTCACCGGTATCGAGATCCATCCCGGCGCCCGCATCGGCCGGCGCTTCTTCATCGACCATGGCATGGGCGTGGTGATCGGCGAGACCGCCGAAATCGGCGACGACTGCACGCTCTACCACGGCGTAACGCTGGGCGGCACCAGCTGGGAGAAAGGCAAGCGCCATCCGACCCTGGAAGACAATGTGGTCGTTGGTGCCGGCGCCAAGATCCTCGGTCCGATCCGGGTCGGTGTCGGCAGCCGCATCGGTTCCAACGCGGTGGTGGTCAAGGATGTGCCGCCGGGGGCGACCATGGTGGGCATCCCTGCCCGGCGGGCGACGCCGCGCGATCCGGAACGCGCCAAACAGCGTGCGGCGGTGGCCGAGCGGATCGGCTTCGATGCCTATGGGGCCACCCAGGGCATGGCTGATCCGATCGCCAACGCCATCAACGCCCTGCTCGACCACATCCATGTCACCGACCGGCGGTTGCAGGAACTTTGCGCGGCGGTGCGCGAGCTGGGCGGCAAACTGCCCGAGGCCGACATCCCCGGGTTCGATCCCTGCAACTTCCCCGATCTCAACGGATCATCGGCGCAGCCGCCGGAGGTCAAGCCCGATGAACGGCCGACCGACCGCTGAGGAGCTGCAGCGCGTCTATCTGGACAACGCCGCCAGTACGCCGCTGGACCCACAGGTGCGGGAGCGGATGCTGCGCTGGCTGGGCAGCGACACCGGCTACGCCAATCCGGGGAGCCGGCACGCACCGGGGCGGGAGGCCGCTGCCGAACTGGAGCGCGCTCGCGCCGAGGTGGCGGCGCTGTTGGGTGCTGCGCCGGAGGAGATCGTCTGGACCTCGGGCGCTACGGAGGCCAACAATCTCGCCATCCTCGGCGCCGCGCGGGCCAGCGGCGGACGGCGGGGGCGGCGCGTGATCACCGTGCGTACCGAGCACAAGTCGGTGCTGGCGCCGTGCCGGCAACTGGCCAGGGAGGGATTCGACGTGGTCGAACTGCCGGTGGCGGCGGATGGCCTGCCGGACCTGGAGCAGCTTGCCGAGGCGCTGCGCGAGCCGACCTGTCTGGTGTCAATGGCCGCCGTCAACAACGAGACCGGGGTG
>JAJUFY010000154.1 GCA_029263635.1 Ectothiorhodospiraceae bacterium
AGCGGCGTCCTCGCCGCGCTGTGTTCGCCCCGCTCCCGGGCGCGGCCAGGGTGCGTTTTCGCGACGGGGACGCCGCTCCCACAGGTGCCACAACCCCTCCGTAGGAGCGTACGGCGGCCGCGAATCTTCCAGACCCTCACCTCTCCCGGAACCGGAAGAGAGACGGAAAGGCATCGCGGCGGGGACGCCGCCCCTACAAAAAGCGTCCCAGCGGCTGTCTTGCCGCTTTCCCACACGCACCACGGGCGATAGCTACCGCCTCGGTACAAGAGCGGACAGCGCTACCCGGCGGAGCCGAACAGCATCCATCCCCACGCCTTCGTCTCCCCGCCCCCTTTGTGATAAACGAATATGCAAGCTGCGGTACAACGTTAGGGAGAACAAGATGATGCCTGTCGCAACGGAGGCGGAGGCCTTCGTGCCTGCCGTGCCGCCACTGCCGACCATCCTCCACCACGGCGCAGTCACCGGCGTTACCGGCTCCTGCCACGAGCTGCGCGCCGGCGATATCGGCATCCTGATCGACTGCGGGCTGTTCCAGGGCGATGAGGCCTCCGCCAGCGGCGGTGCCGATGCCGAGCAGGTGGAGATCGAGTTCCCGATCGACCACATCCGGGCACTGGTGGTCACCCACGTGCATATCGATCACGTCGGCCGCCTGCCCTACCTGATGGCTGCCGGATTCCAGGGCCCCATCCTCTGCAGCGAGCCTTCGGCACAGCTGCTGCCGCTGGTCATGGAGGACGCGATCAAGCTCGGCTTTACCCGGCAGCAGAGGCTCATCGAGCGGTTTCTGGAGATTCTGCAGCAGCGGATCGTCGCCCTCCCGTACGGCCAGTGGCACACGGTCGATGCCGGCAAGCCCGGCCTCGCGATCAAGCTCAAGCCGGCTGGCCACGTGCTCGGCTCGGCGTATGTCGAATGCCGGATCGGCCGCGGTGGGGCTGCGCAGCGCGTGGTGTTTTCCGGCGATCTCGGCGCGCCCTACGCACCGCTGCTGGCCGCACCGAAGCCGCCTTACGCGGCCGATGTTGTGGTACTGGAGAGCACCTACGGCGACCGCAACCACCAAAACCGCGCCGGCCGCCGCGAGCAGCTACGCCACGTCATCGAGCACGCCCTCGCCGACCGCGGCACCGTGCTGATCCCGGCCTTCAGCATCGGCCGCACCCAGGAACTGCTGTACGAGCTGGAAGCGATCATCCACACGGAGTCGCGGCGCAGGCAGAAGGGCGGGCTGCGCTGGAAAGACCTGGAAATCATCGTCGACTCGCCGCTCGCCAGCCGCTTCACGGCCGCCTACCGCAAGCTGCGGCCGTTCTGGGACGCCGAGGCACGGCGGCGGGTGGCGCAGGGCCGGCAGCCGCTCGGCTTCGAGCAGCTCACCACCATCGACAGCCACGACGACCACCAGCGCACCGTCGACTACCTGGCCCGCACCGGCCGGCCCAGCGTGGTGATCGCCGCCAGCGGCATGTGCGCCGGCGGCCGCATCGTCAATTACCTGAAAGCCATGCTGGGCGACCCGCGCCACGACGTGCTGTTCGTCGGCTACCAGGCCCGCGGCACCCCCGGCCGCGCCATCCTGGACTATGGCCCGCGCGGCGGCTGGGTGGAGCTGGACGGGCAGCGCTACGACATCCGCGCCCGCATCCACCGCATCGAAGGCTATTCCGCGCACGCCGACCAGAACGGCCTAGTCAACTTCATCCGCCGCATGCGCCACCTGCCCAGGCAGGTACGGCTGGTGCATGGCGAAGAGGCGGCAAAACAGGCGCTGAAGGCAAGGCTGGAAACGCTCGGGATCGAGGTAGTGATCCCATAAGCCGGCGGCTCATCCAAGCGCGGATGTAAGCGTAGGAGCGGCGTCCCCGCCGCGATTGCCTTTATCTACCCGCTCCCGTGCGCGGGAGAGGGGGCTGGGGCGCCTTTCGCGGCGAGGACGCCGCTCCTACACCGAGATGAACCACTTAACCTCCTGGCGGCGGCCGAGATGATCAATCCCGGTGCCGCTACGCCGCCATCGGCAGCGGTCACCAGACTGACTTCACATGCGCATAACGCCGGATCTTGTCATCCGCTGTGATAACGGCCGCGTTGAACTCCCGTGCCAAGGCAACGATCATCCGATCGGCTGGATCTCTGTGGAATTCTCCGGGCAATTGCACAGATTGCATCGCCAGCTGCGGGGTAATGGGCACCAGGGCAACGCCTTCGATACTCTCTACAGCACTCAGCCACTCGCCAAGCTCCATGGTCAAGACCAGCCGCCCTCTCTCGACCAGCATGGCAATCTCCCAGGCGGTAATGGCAGAAACAAGAACTTGCCCGCCATCTTCGAGCTCCCGCCTGATCGCCTCACCCGCACTTACCGATAAGCGCTCATCTCCCACGGCCCACCAAATCAGGGCATGGGTGTCGAGCACGATCACGGCAGCGCCTCCCAATCGCTGTCGGCAACCGGGGCGAACGGATCGTCATACTTGATCACCGATCCTTTCAGCCGCAGCTGAGCTGACTGCACTCGCGGCGAGTACTTCTGGACGATTAGAGCTGGATTGCCATGATCCGTGATAATGACGGGCTCGCCGGTCCGCTCGATCCTGCGAAAGATCTCTAGAGCGTGCGCCTTGAACTTCGATTTCGACACCTCGGAAACCATGACGCACCCCAACCATAGTCACGGAACCATAGTCATAATGACCGCAAAATATACCATGCTCCATCATCCTTATCCGGGTGATCGTCAGCGCTGAGCGCTCCCTAGGAGGCTACTCGTTAGGCCCGATGCGTCTGCCCTGGCTGGCTGCTTTCTTAATGCTTCACCGGCTCCTGTCGCGCCGACAGATAACTCACCACGGCTGGCGGCCGCGCCTCGGCATGCTGCCGCACCGCCTGCCATAGCAGGTCGACCCCGGGCCCGCTGCTGACAAACCCTGTCACCGCTTCCTGCAACACGGCGTAGGCCTCGCTGCAATCGAACCGGTCATAAGCCCTTTCCAGCCGGGATAGCAGTTCTTCCACTTTCGGCCACGGCAGTGCCGCCTCCATCGCGCGCATGATCATCGGATGGCGTGTGCCGGAGACGTTATCGCCGATCAACAGCTCCTCGTAGAGCTTCTCGCCCGGCCGCAGGCCGGTAAACTGCAATGCGATGTCGCCGTTTGGATTCGTCTCGTCCCGGACCTGGTAGCCCATCAGGCGGATCATCTGCCGGGCGAGATCGACGATCTTCACCGGCTCGCCCATGTCGAGCACGAACACCTCGCCGCCCTGCGCCATCGCTCCGGCCTGCAGCACCAGCGTGGCGGCTTCCGGAATGGTCATGAAGTAACGGGTGATTTCCGGGTGGGTAACCGTCACCGGCCCGCCCTGACGGATCTGCTCGCGGAACAGCGGCACCACCGAGCCTGACGAACCCAGCACATTGCCGAACCGCACCATGCAGTACACCGTGCCGCCACCCCGCTGCGCCAGCCCCTGCAGTACCAGCTCCGCCAGCCGCTTGCTGGCGCCCATGACATTGGTGGGCCGCACTGCCTTGTCGGTGGAGATCAGCACGAAGGTCTCCACCCCCGCTGCCTGGGCCGCCGCCGCCGCGTGCCAGGTGCCCAGCGTATTGTTGCGGATGCCTTCCAGCACATTGTGCTCGACGATCGGCACATGCTTGTAGGCCGCTGCGTGATAAACCGTGTTGACCGCCAGCGACTTCATGAGCACCTGCAGGCGCCGGCGGTCCAGCACCGAGCCGAGCACCGGTACCAGCTCAACCTTTGTTCCCTGCTCGTCCAGCTTCTCGCGCAGCTCGCGGTCGATCTGATAGAGCGCGAACTCAGACAGCTCGTACAGCACCAGCCGCCGCGGCCCAAGCCGCGCGATCTGCCGGCACAGCTCCGAGCCGATGGAACCGCCGGCGCCGGTAACCAGCACGTTCCTGCCACGAATGCAGGCCTCAAGCAGGCCCTGATCCGGAGCCACCGGATCACGCCCGAGCAGGTCTTCTATATCGATATCGCGGATGTCGTCCAACTCGGCGCGGCCGGTGGCGAGATCGTTAAGGCTGGGCATGGTCTTGACATGCACCGGAAAGGGCTCCAGCCATTGCAGGATTGCCCGGCGCCGCTCGCGGGAGGCGGTCGGCAGCGCCAGCAACACGTGGCGGATGCCGGCCTCCTCAATCAGCTGCTCCAACGCCGCCGGCGGGTGGACCTTGAGCCCGCGCACCAGGCTGCCCCATAGACTGCGATCGTCATCGATCAGCGCCACCGGCGCATAATCCGGGCTCAAATCCAGCGCACTCACCAGCTGAGCGCCTGCCGCGCCGGCGCCATAGATCACCACCGGCTCACGGCCACGCGCACGCCGATGGAGCGTCTGCAGCAACGCCCGAAACAGGATGCGGCTGCCGCCAATGTACAGCAGCGCCATAAGCCAATAGAGGATAGGCACCGAACGCGGCAACTCGCGCAGCCCGCCAAAAAGCGCGGCCATACACAGCAGCACGGCCGATAACGTCACCCCTTTGAGGACCGCGATCGCGGCCTGCGGCCCCATGTAGCGCAACACTTCCCGGTACAGGCCAGACCAGCGCAGCACCGGCACGCTCAACACGGGAACGACAAAAAACAACCACCAGAAAGGCTCAAGGGCAGGGGTAAAGGTTCCCTGGCGCAGCGCGAAGGCGGACCACAGCGCCAGCGGAAGCGCTACCGCCGCTACGGTCAGCCCCGCGAGGATATCTTTCATCAATTTTCCCGCGTGATATCCGCGGAATTCGTTTTTCAAAGAGCGAAGATACTGCGAACCCATGGCTCTACCTCTTTTATTCTGGTTTCGTCGTCCTAAAACAGACCAACCGATATAGTATACCATAAACACAGAGAATTGAAAGGCAGAAATTTTATAAAAAACTTTTCACCGTATCAAAAAAACCGGACACATTTGCCCGGTTTTTCTTTTAGTGCGGCAGGCAGACCGTAATCGTGGTGCCGACATTTTCCGTGGACTCCAGCCGGATGCTGCCCCCATGGCATTCCACAATATGCTTCACAATCGAAAGTCCCAGCCCTGTTCCGCCGGTTTGCTTGGAACGGGATTTATCCACTCGGTAAAATCGTTCGAAGATGCGCTTCTGGTGTTCTCTGGGGATACCGATGCCGGTATCGGATACGGTCAGCACCGCGTTGCTTCCGTCCCGGCGCACAGCGAGCTCGACGCGGCCACCCGGTCGGTTATACTTTACCGCATTGTCGCAGAGGTTCTGCACCAGTTCTTCCAGCATGCGGGGATTCCCGTTGATTGTCAGCGGTTCCCCTGTCACGGAGAGCACCACCTGCTTCTGATCGGACACAAACTGGAGCGACCGGATCACATTGCCGCACAGTTCCCGCAGCTCCACCGGTTCTTTATCGGGAGTCCCGTCCTGCTCAATGCGGGACAGACGGATGATGTCATCGGTCAGAATGATGAGGCGGCTCGCCTCCTGATAAATCCGCCCCGCGAATTTCTTGATGTCAGCGTCCCCTTTTACCATGCCGTTCTCTATCATCTCCGCGAAGCCGGAAATCGAAGTGAGCGGC
>JAJUFY010000393.1 GCA_029263635.1 Ectothiorhodospiraceae bacterium
ACCGCCTTGGCCGGCGAGCACACGCCACAGGTGTTGGGGCTCTCGCCGGTGGCGTAGGAGGACAGCGTGCAGCGGCCCTCCACCATCACACACAGCGAGCCGAAGCCGAACACCTCCAGCTCCACCGGCGCGTCCTCGCACAGCGAGCGCACCTGCGCGAGCGACAGGACCCGCGGCAGGACGGCGCGGCGGATGCCGAACTGCTCGCGGTAGAGGCGCAGGGCCGCCACCGTCGTGGCCGAGCCCTGTACCGAGAGGTGCAGCGCCAGCTCCGGGTAGCGGTTGCGAGCGTAGTCCAGCACGCCGATGTCGGCGACGATGAGTGCGTCGACCTTGAGCTCGGCGGCCAGGTCCACCGCCGCGGTCCAGCGCCGCCAGCCATCCGGCCGGGGATAGGTGTTGATGGCGAGGAAGACGCGGGTGCCGCGGGCGTGCGCGTAGGCGATACCCTCCGCCGCCCGCTCGGCGTTGAAATTGAGACCGGCGAAATGGCGGGCGTTGGTATCGTCGCGCAGGCCGATGTAGACGGCGTCGGCGCCGTGGTCGACGGCGGCTTTGAGCGCCGGCAGCGCGCCGGCGGGGCAGACCAGCTCCATGTCGTTGTTCTCCGGGCGGCTTGATGGTCTGAGCCCGGACTATAGCCAGCGCCTTGCCGGTGCCCCTTGACCGCGGTCAAGGCTGCCCGCCCCGGCCGTTTCGATGCGATGCCGGGAAGGGCTGCTGCGCCGGCATGCGCAAGCCTTGGGTCACAGCGACGGTTCCGCCAAGGCAGCGCTTTCCTGCTCGGCGAAGACGGAATCGGCGCGGCCACTTCCAGGCCGGCGCATTCCCGTGCGGGCGCCGCCGCTAGCGGTCTGGCGCCGGGCGCCCGATAATTGCTGCCCCCTCGGCCGGGCCGAGGCCACCGTTGGCTCTTTCAAGGACTTCCCGTGCTGCAACTGCGTTCTCCGGCCACCGTGCTGCTCCTGGCCGCGCTCACCGCGCTTGGCCCGCTCGCTACCGACATGTACCTGCCGGCGCTGCCCGCCATCGGCCAGGCGCTCGGAGCCGATGCCGGCGAGGTGCAGCTCACCCTGAGCCTGTACATGGCAGGCTTTGCCCTCAATCAGCTGCTGTGCGGCCCGCTGTCGGACCGTTTCGGCCGCAAGCCGGTGCTGCTGGCCGGTTTCACGGTGTTCGCCGCCGCCAGTGTCCTGTGCGCACTGGCGCAGAGCATCGAAGTGCTGCTGCTCGGGCGGTTCCTGCAGTCCTTCGGCGGCGCGGTGGGGCCGGTGCTCGGCCGGGCGGCGGTGCGCGATATCTATGCGCCGCAGGAGGCGGGACGCATCCTTGCCTATATGTCCAGCATCATGGCGCTGGCACCCGCGGTGGCGCCCATCGCCGGCGGATTGCTGCTGTTCCATGGCTGGCGCTCCATCTTCGCGGTGCTGGCCGGCTGGGGGATGGTCATGCTGGCGCTGCTGGCCTTCGCGCTGCCGGAGCCGCTGCCGCTCGATCGTCGGCAATCGATCCGGCCGACCGCCATCGCCGCCAACTTCCGGCAACTGCTGAGCGACAGGCTGTTCATCGGCTATACCCTCACCAGTGCCTCGGCGTTTGCCGGGCTGTTCGCCTTTCTCTCCGGTTCGGCCTTCGTGCTGATCGATTTCTTCGGCGTGGCGCCCATCGAATACGGGTTCTATTTCGCCATCGGCGTCGGCGGCTTCATGCTCGGCAGCCTGAGCAGCGGTCGTTTCAGCCGCCGCCTGGGGGCCGAGCGGCTGATCGTCGTCGGCACTGCCCTGGTCGCCCTGGGCGGCAGCCTGATGGCCGCGCTGGCCTGGGCCGAGCTGTACGCGGTGGCGGCCATCATCCTGCCCTATGCCGTGCTGCTGGTTGGGGTCGGGATCCTGATGCCGCTTGCCATGGCCGGCGCGCTGGCCAATTTCCCGCATTGCGCCGGTTCGGCTTCCTCGCTGCTCGGCTTCATCCAGATGACCGGCGCCGCCGCTGTCGGCGCCCTGGTCGGCCAGCTGCACGACGGTACGCCCCGCGTCATGGCGTTCGCCATCGGCCTG
>JAJUFY010000413.1 GCA_029263635.1 Ectothiorhodospiraceae bacterium
ACGAACGCTAGCCACACGGTATAGTGGCTGTTGGACACGGCGACCCAGTCGCCCGAGGACGCATCCATGAGCACCTGGCTGATCACCCACCCCGCCTGTCTGGAGCACGATACCGGCCCCGGCCATCCGGAAAGCATCGCCCGCCTGCAAACGGTGCTGGCCGCCCTGGAAGCGCCGGAGTTCCAGTTCCTGCAGCGCCAGGAAGCGCCCCAGGCCACCATCGACCAGATCGCCCGCGTGCATGACCGCAGCTACGTCGAGGAATTGCTGGCCTCCGTGCCGGAGGACGGCCACCGCATGCTCGACAACGATACGGTGATCAGCCCGGGCTCCGGCGAGGCCGCGCTGCGGGCGGCCGGGGCGCTGTGCATGGCGGTCGATGCCGTCATGGCGGGCGAGGCCGAGCGCGTGTTCTGCGCCGTGCGGCCGCCCGGCCATCATGCCGAAGCGGCCAAGGCGATGGGCTTCTGCCTGTTCAACAACGTCGCCATCGGCGCGGCGCACGCCCGCGAGCGATATCGGCTCCGGCGCGTCGCCGTGGTCGACTTCGATGTCCACCACGGCAACGGCACGGCCAGCATGTTTGCCGGCCGCAAGGGCTATCTGTACCTGTCCAGCCACCAGTCGCCGCTGTTCCCGGATACCGGCGATCCCAGCGAGAACCGCCCCGGCAACATCTACAACCTGCCGCTGCCGGCCTACACCAACGGCCTGAGCTTCCGGCCGATGTTCTACGATGAACTGCTGCGCGAGCTGGAGGATTTCAGGCCGGAGCTGATCTTCATCTCCGCCGGCTTCGACGGCCACCTGGACGATCCGCTGGCGAATCTGCGGCTGAACGAACGCGATTTCGCCTGGGCCACCGAGGAGATCGTCAGCATCGCCCGCCGGCACTGCAGGGGGCGGGTGATCTCCACTCTCGAAGGCGGCTATAACCTGGCGGCGCTGGCGCGCTGCGTTGCCGAGCACGTGAAGGCGCTGCTGTAGGTTCTAGCGCAACGGGAAAAGACAAAACAAACATCGCCCGCGGCGGCGCCGAGCAGCCTTAACCCGTTCAGCTTTTGCTTGGCGCCCTTGCGCGAGCAAACCCCTCGCTTCTTCCCGCAGGGGTCTCGCCCTTACGGCCGGTGCGGCCGCGCCAGGTAGTCCTTGGACTGCATTTCCTGCAGCCGGCTCACCGTCCGCTCGAAGGCGAAGCGCAGGTGGTGGCCGCTGTACAGCGATTCCGGCGGCGCGGCGGCGGTGCAGATGAGCTTGACGGCCCGGTCGTAGAATTCGTCGACCAGGGCGATGAAACGGCGCGCCTCGTTCTCCCGCAGCCCTGTCAGCTCCGGGATGTTGGACACCAGCACGGTGTGGAACAGCCGGCCGATCTCGATGTAGTCGGCCTGGCTGCGCGGGCCGCCGCAGATATCGGCAAAGTCGAACCAGACCACGTCGCTGGCCAGCCGCCGTACCGGGATCATGCGTCCCTCGATCTCCAGCGCGGTGTCGGCGCTACCGCGCTCGCCGGCGATGTGCTCGAATTCCCGTGCCAGCACCTGCTCGGCAGCGGCGTCGGCCGGCACGTGGTAGATCTCCACCTGCTCCAGGTAACGCAGCCGGTAGTCGATCCCGTTGTCGACATTAAGCACCGTGGTATGCCGCTTGATGAGCTCGATGGCCGGCAGGAAGCGGGCTCGCTGCAGGCCGTCCTTGTAGAGCTCGTCGGGCGGAATGTTGGAGGTGGCAACCAGGGTAACGCCCTCATCGAACAGCGCCTCCAACAGCCCGCCCAGCAGCATGGCGTCGGCGATATCGGTGACGAAGAACTCGTCGAAGCACAGCACGCGGGTCTCGGCGGCAAAACGGCGGGCGACCAGCTTGAGCGGATCCTGCTGATCGCGCAGCTGGCGCAGCTCGTTGTGCACCATCTGCATGAAGCAG
>JAJUFY010000367.1 GCA_029263635.1 Ectothiorhodospiraceae bacterium
GGGGCCGACGACGGCGCGGCAGCTCGCTCTGATGGTGGAGAGCTGGGAGCGGCTCTGCGACCTGCTGGATGCGGTCGTGGCCGGCGGGCGCGCGGGAGAGGCGGCGCAGGCGGAGCTGCTGGGCTGTCCCTCGGTGGGACCCAAGGTGCTCGACCAGCTGGTGAGCTGCCGGCGGCCGGGCGCGCGCCGGGAACTGATCGACCGCCGTGCCGAGGGCCGGCGCATCGCGGCGGTCTGGCGGCGCGCCGGGCCGCTGCAGGGGGAGACCCTGGTCTTTACCGGGCAGCTGTCGATGAGCCGCGCCCAGGCCCAGGCGGCGGCCGCCGCCGCGGGAGCGGAGGTGGGCGGAAGCGTCAGCCGCAGCACGACACTGGTGGTCGCCGGGGCGGAAGCCGGGAGCAAGCTGCGGCAGGCGATCGCGCGCGGGGTTCCGGTGATCGACGAGGCGGAGTTCCGGCGCCGCGCGGCGCTCTAGGGCTCGAGGCGCGGCGGCCGTCGCCGTTGCTGTTCCGGCACAAGCGGCCCATGCTCATACTGTTCCGTAGCGTGGCAGGAGGGGCCGCCCGTGCAGCGCTGCACGATCCAGGCCAATTGGGATGAGGAGGCGTCGGTCTGGTACGTCGTCGAGAGCGACGTGCCGGGCTCGGTCGCGGAGGGTGACTCGCTGGAGGAGCTGCTGGAGAAGATCAAGGGCTTGCTGCCGGATCTCGTCCACCTGAACCGCCACCTGCTGGGCGAGCTGACGGACAGCCTTCCGATCCACCTGATCGCGGAGCGCTCCGAAGTGGTCGACATCCGCCGCTGACGGCAGGCCGCGCCGCGCTCTAGGGCTCGAGGCGGAGCGAGCCGACAACCCGGCCCACGATCTCCACCGACTCGGTCTGCCCGTCGTCGAAGAAGCTGCCGTCGGCGCGGGCCTCCGGCGGGTCCGGCAGGGCCTCCTCGTCGTTGGCGACGACACGGGGCAGGCGGATCGGCTGCTGGTGCTCGGGGTGGCTGGAGCGGGGCCAGAGCCAGGCGTTGCCGTCGGGGTCGATCTCCAGCTCCTTGACCGTCGCCTCGATCAGGCCGTTGCTGTTGACCCGGCGGCAGATCACCCGCTCACCGGGCTTCGGATCCCGGGCCAGGTCCGCATAGCGCACGCAGTAGATGATGGAGCCGTCGGGATAGAGGCGGTCCATGGAGGGGCCGCGCACGCGCAGGGCAAAGAGCGGCTGGCCCTGCCAGCGCGGATCCACGGGGATCGGGAACTTCTCCTGCTCTTCCTCCTCGCCCCACTCAAGCGCTTCGCGCCACACGCCGGCCTCCACCACGCCGATCAGCGGCACCATGCGCAGCCTGGCAGGATCGACCTCCGGAGCCGTGAAACCGGCGACCACGGCGGGATCCTCGCCGAGGGCCTCACCGATCCGGCGGGCCCACTCATCGGTCAGGCGACGCAGGCCCATCTCGAGCCGATGGACCTGCTGGCTGCTGCAGTTGAGGCGGTCCGCCAGCGCCTGCTGCGAGAGCCCGTGCTTCTTTCGTAACTGCCTGATGCGGTTTGTCATTTCCGCATTGTACCGATTTGGCACGCTCTGTCCCTCACCAATATGGCACAAAACCACTTGCGCATCGTGCCGAGATGGCACAAGGTCGCCGCATGACACTCAACGACTACCTCCTGGTGCAGGGCCTTTCGGACGAGGAATTCGCCCAGCGCATCGGCCGCAGCCGGACGGCGGTGAACCGCTACCGGCGCGGCCTTCGCATGCCGGACCGCGAGACGATGCTGGCGATCCATCGCGAGACCGACGGCGCGGTGACGGTGGAGAGCTTCTATGGCCTCGGCCCCCAGGCGCAGAGCGCGCCGGGATCGGCGGCATGAGGTCAGGCGCGGCCATAGCGGCGCTCGTCGGTGGGTGGCAGCGCCCGCGCGGCGGCCTCCAGCCAGGCCGCGGCAGAGAGCAGGGCGGGACGCAGATGGGGATCAGCGTCCCGGGGCAGGGAAAGCAGCTGGAGGCGCAGGGTGGCGGCATGGCGCCGCAAGTCATCGGGCGTGTCCATGAGGCAAGCATCTCAGCCTGGGAGGCAACATAGCTATGGGATCGAACACTGTCGCTTTGCTGGGTCTGGCGGCCGACCCGGAGAGTCCGTCAGCGCAGGCGTGCCAGCGGCTCGTCGAGTTCTTCAAGCCGTACCAGGCCAAGGAGCTGGCGCGGCTTTTTGCCTGCTCACCGAAAACCGCAGAGGCGTGGAAGCAGGGCCAGTGGCCCGGCAGCCGGCACC
>JAJUFY010000025.1 GCA_029263635.1 Ectothiorhodospiraceae bacterium
CCAGCTCTCGTAGGTCAGGGTGTCCGGGACGACATAGTCGGCATAGGCGGTGGTTTCGTTGATGAACGGGTCGATGGAGACGATCAGTCCGATCCGCTTCGGGTCGCGCAGCTTCTCGTCGATGGCGGCACGCAGTCCGGCCTGGCCGTAGATCGGGTTGGCCATGTGGTTGATCCAGACCTTGGCCGGATACGGATAGCCCTCCAGCGCCGAGGCCAGATGCTCGGTCAGCAGCGCGCCGGAGAAAGGGAACCAGGGCGCTTTCGCCGGATACGGATTCTCGCCGGCCTCGATCTTGCGCCGATACTCGCTGCTGCGCTCGTACGGAAAACGGTTGCGCGAGAAGAACACCCCTTTGGGCGTGCGCATGCCGGGGAAGCGCTGCAGGTCGTAGCGGGCACCGGCGGTCATGCTGGGGAAGGCACCGTCGCTGACGAAGGTGCCGCCCTTGGCGTTGAGGTTACCCACCAGCGCATTCAGCATCAGGATCGAGTACGCGGTGTAGAACGAGTTGCCGTTCATCACCCCTCCGTGGCTGTTGACCACCGCCTGCTTGCCGTAGCTGGTGAATTTCTCCGCCAGGGCGGCGATGGTCGCGGCCGGCACGCCGCAGATCGCGGCGTACTCCTCGATGGTCTTGCGGCGCGCTTCCTCGGCCAGCCGCTGCAGGCTGGACTTGACGCGCACCGGCTGGCCGTCCACCTCGATCATCGCATCCACGAACAGCTCCGCCGGCGCCTCCTGGGTATGAGGCACCCAGGCACCACTGGCGGCGTCCATCACCACGAAGGCCTCCGCATCGCGCCAGCCGAGGTCCTTGCCGCGCAGGAGGCGGCCTTCGTCCGGATGATCCGGCTCGCTGATGACCAGGTGGGTGGCGTTGCTCCAACTGGGTTCGCCAGCGGCTTCCATCGCCGCCGGACCGGGCTGGGCCAGGTAGCGGGCGTCGTAGCGTTCGTTGTCGATGATCCAGCGGATCATCGCCATCGCCAGCGCCGAGTCCGTCCCCGGCCGGACCGGCAGCCAGGTGTTGGTCGGCTGGGTTGCCAGGCTGGAGCTGTTCGGCAGCGACGGCGAGATCACCACGTACTCGAATGTCCGCTCCGTACGCGCGGTGGCGAGCAGCCGTCCCTGCAGTTTGTAAGGGTTGCCGGCCTGCGCCGGCGCCGTGCCCCAAAACAGCGCGAAGCGCACATGCTCCCAGTCCGGCTTGGCGTGCGCGTTCCGGTCCAGATCGTCGAGCAAGGCGCCGGAACCGGCCCGATAGCCCAGGCCACAGTAGGAGCCATGAGCTCCGAAGTTGCGGGTGCCGAAGGCATTGAAGGCGAAGCGCTGAACGAAGGCCTCCCGGCCCTCGTTGCCGGCGTTGGTGACCAGCAACTGATTGGCGCGTGGACCGTACTCGGGGTTGTCAGGATCGACCGGCGTCTCATGGTCGTAGATCGCCCGCAGGCCGTCGACATGACCTTCGCCGAACAGATCGCCGCCTTCCACCACCTCTTCGATCAGCTGTTCGAAGCTGATGGTCTGCCACTGACCGGCGCCGCGCGGGCCGACCCGCTTCAGCACCTGGGTGATCCGGTGCGGGCTCTGCAACTGCTCCAGCATCGCCGCGCCGCGTGCACAGGCCGTGGAGCGGCCTTTCAGACCGCTGTCGCCGCCCAGCCGGGCGTACGCGTCACGCACCGGCGTTTCGTAGGCCTCCGGGGTCTCGTGCGAGAGCGGGTGGTACGGGTTGCCGGCTATCCGCAGAATCCGGTTATTGGCGGTGTCGACCCTGGCCCGGATGCCGCAGATGGACCAGCAGCCGAAGCACTGGGTCAGGCTCACCACCTGCCCCTCGGCGCATTCCAATGCGCCGGTCGTCGGATCGATGCGGAACTCCGGCGGCAGCGCATTGCCGACGATCTTGTCCAGCGTCGGCTCGCCGCTGGTGCCCTTGACCAGACCGACCGCGGCCTTGCTCAGCGGCTCCAGGTAACCGGCCGCAAAGGCGCCGAGACCACCGGCCACCACCCCGCCTTTCAGCAGATTGCGACGCTTTTTATCCATGAGCCCCCCTCTCCCAGATGGCTTCATCGTCTTGCGGATCATCCAGTCCCAGCGCCATGGCCAGCAGCATCAGCATCGCTGCCCACAGTCCGAAGGTCGCAGCGATGCCGAGCAGCCCGTCGCTGCCGAGCGGCAGTTGGTAGGGATAGAGGCCTGCTCCGTACTTGGGCACGGTCTGCACATCCATCAGTACAGCCCAGCGGAACGACCAGGCGGCCAGCAGCGCCAGCGCGCCCCGCAGCCAGCTGCGCTCCAGCCACACCGGCGAACGCAGCGCCCGCAGGCTGCCGCCCACCAGCACCAGACCGACCACCAAGGAGGCAATGAACAGCAGCTTCCAGTAGCCGTATTGCTGGAACAGCCGCAATGCCTCGTTGAACGACGCGCCACCCAGCAACATGCCGGAAGCGGCCCAGCCGAGAGCGCACAGGGTGGTCAGCAGCAGCGCTGCCAGCAGCAGGCGGTTGGCGAACGGCCGGCCTGCCTCTGCCTGGGCACAGCCGGCACACCAGTGCTGCAGCAGCAGCACGCCGCCCAGGGCGCCGACCAGAGCCGTCAACGCCAGATTGACCGGCAGCCAGAGGGTGTGCCAGAGCACGCGTGCCCGCACGACCATGACCTCGGAGCCGGTGTAGAGCAGGATGGACAGCGCCAGAACAACGGTCGCAGCAGCCGCGACCGGCAGCAGCTTCCGCCCCGACCAGTTGCCCCGCCCCAGCCAGGCCAGCCAGCCCGGCGCATGGCTGTCACGCACCCGTTCGCGCTGCCACAGCAGCCCGTAGACGAACAGAACCCCGACATAGGCCGGCAGCAGGATGGAGCCGATCGACATCCAGGACCAGGGCGTGAAGTACGCGTAGAAATGCCAGAATCGTCCCGGCTGCGCCAAATCCGCCAGCAGCGCTACAGGCGCCACTACGGCAGTGGACAGGGCCAGCAGCATGGCTGCCGGCTGAATGCCGCGCCAGCGCTCGCCGCCGCCCAGGTCGGCCAGCGCCGCCACCAGCGCCGCCGCAGGGCTCAAGCCGATGAAGAAGAAATACTGCACGGCCCACGGCAGCCAGGCCGCCTCGTACAGGGGGACGTTGATCTCGACGATGTTCACAGCATGTCTCCTGGGGTGCCGCTGGGGCTGCCCTCGAACCACAATCCCTGCTGACCCTTGATCCGGCTGACGAAGGCGTCGGTCATGCCGATGTAAAATACGTGCGGCCGGGTATCCAGCTCCGGCTTGAGCACCTTGATGTCGTCATGGTTCTCGCGGAGCAGCAGGCTGATCTCGCTGTCCGGGTCGTTCAGGTCACCGATGACGCGGGCGCCACCGACGCAGCTCTCGACACAGGCCGGTAGCAGGCCAACCTCGAGCCGGTGGACGCAGAAATTGCACTTGTCGGCGGTTTTGGTTTGTTTGTTGATAAAACGCGCGTCATACGGACAGGCCTGCACGCAGTAGGCACACCCCACGCAGCGGTCGCTGTCCACGGCGACGATGCCGTCGGTGCGCTGGAAGGTGGCCTGTACCGGGCAGACCGGTACGCAGGGCGGCTCATCACAGTGATTGCACAGGCGCGGCAGCATGAAGCTGGCCACCTCGCCGCTGTCGGTATCGGCCACCTCGTACTGGTGGACGACAGTGCGGAACTGCCCGATCGGTGCCTGGTTCTCCAGCGAGCAGCTGACCGTGCAGGCCTGACAGCCAATGCAACGGCGCAAATCGATGACCATGCCGTAGCGGCGGCCTTCATGGCCGGCGCGCCGGGGTGGCTGCTGATTGATTGCGGCTTCCGCCTCCGCCAACGGCACCAGCACTGCACCTGCCGTGAGAGCGGCGGCTTGCCCTAGGAAGGCTCTTCGGCTCTTGTTCACGGGAACCTCTTGCTTACGACCATGCAGCCATTGTTTGAAGCGGCTCAGGCCGGCGGAACTGTGGAAAGCCACATACCCGCCCGCAACTTGATCTGGGACAAGTTTTCCGGCGCAACCCGCCGAGGCCGCTGGCGCCCCCTGCTGCTGACGGTGATGCTGCTGGGCATGGCACGGCTGGAGGCTGCCGAGCCGGTCTCCATCGGCGTCCTGGCACCACGCGGGGAGGCACAGGCTTTTGCCCACCTGCAGCCGACGCTCGAGCAACTGAACCGGAACCTGACCGGCTATCGGTTCAGTGCCGTACCACTGGATCTGGACACGCTGGAAGCGGTAGTCGCCGAGGGCAGGGTCGATTTCGTCATCACCAACCCGGCCCAATTCGTCCTGCTGGGCACGCCGCACGAGCTGGGCTGGTTGGCCACGCCGCGCAGCCAGCATGGCGGCTCGCTGCGCCACAGCGTGGGGGCGGCGCTGCTGGTGCGTGCCGACAGCCCCTTCCACTCGCCCCAGGACCTGCGCGGCCGTCCTGTAGGTGCCGTCCACCCGCGGGCCTTCGGCGGTTACCTGCTGCTCCACCCTCGCCTGGCCGAGCAGGGGATCAAGCCGGAGTCGGCTTATGAAATGCGATTTCTCGGCTATCCCGTCGACACCCTGCTCTATGCCCTGCGTGACGGCGCGCTGGACGCGGCCATGGTGCCGACCTGCCTGCTGGAGGACATGGCCGCCGAAGGCCTGCTGCAGGCGGAGCAGTTCCGCGCGCTCATGCCGCATGCCGCGCACGGCGACTGCCTGAGCAGCACTCCCAGCTACCCCGGCTGGTCGTTCGCCGCCCTGCCGCATGTGCCCGAGCAATTGGCCACCGCCGTGGCACGCGCCCTGCTGGCGCCGACCGGCGACGGCTCCTCACCGTGGGCCGCCCCGGTGTCACCGGCGCAAGTGGCAACCCTGCTGCAAGAGCTGCAGCTGCACCCTCTGCAGCAGCCATTCTGGCTGCAGGTGCAAGACAAGCTGCGGCACTACTGGCATTACGTGTTGCTGGCAGCCCTCGTCATGCTCGCCGCGCTGGCCTACCTCCTCTGGCTGCAGAGGCTGGCGCTGCGGCGCTCACGTGAGCTGGCCACCGCTCATCTGCACCTGCGGGAACGGGAACTGGAGCTGGCGGCGGCTCAGCGGATCTCCCTGCTCGGCGAACTGGCGGCCAGCCTTGCACACGAGCTCAACCAGCCACTGGCGGCGATCCGCCACTACGCCGAAGGCTGTACCGTCCGCCTGGCGCGTGAGAGCGCCGACCATCCGCTGCTGCCGGCGCTTGCCCGTATCGATCAGGAAGCGGCCCGCGGTGCCGCCGTGGTGGAGCAAGTCCGGCGCTGGCTGCGACGGGAGCCGCCCCAGCTGGGCATTCTGCCGCTTCGCAAAGTCGTCACCGGCCTGCTTCGGCTGCATGAGCTTCAGATCCGGCGGCTCGGCGTCCCGGTCGAGGTCCGACTTGAGCCGCCGGATCTGTGCGCCCGCGGCAATCAGCTGGCGCTGGAACAGGTGCTCAGCAACCTGCTGTGCAACAGCCTGCAGGCGTACCAGGAGCGCGGCTGCAAGGGCCCGATCACGATCGAGGCCAGGCCCGGTACCGACGGCGTGTCGATCTACGTGCGGGACGAGGCTGGCGGCTTCAGCAGTGAACGGCTGCGCCAGCCGTTCACTCCGTTCCGCAGCACCCGCCCGGAAGGACTGGGCCTGGGCTTGCTGATCTGCCAGCGCCTGATGCAGGCTCAGGGCGGCAATCTGACCCTGACCAACACCCCGGTTGGTGCTGAAATTCGCCTGAGCCTGCCGGCAGAGGAGGCATGATGTCGCAGCCCTTGATTCACCTGGTTGATGACGACCCCTCTGTGCGCGATGCCTGCCGCTTTCTATTGGAGGGCTACGGTTTCGACGTCGTGTACTGGCCGGATGGCGAGCGCTTCCTGGCCGAGGCCGACCCGCACGCCGAGGGCTGCCTGATCCTCGATATGCGTATGCCGGGGCTGGAAGGCTCACAGATCCATGCCCGCCTGCGCGAGCAGCAGAGCACCCTCGGTGTGATCGTGCTCACCGCCCATGGCGAGGTCGACATGGCGGTCGAAGAAATGAAGCGCGGTGCGGTGGACTTCCTGCAGAAACCGGTTGGCGGCCGGCAACTGATCGCCGCCATCGAGCTGGCGCTGGCCCGCTCGCGCCAGCGGCTGGAGCTGCGCCAGGCACAGCAGCGGATGGCCAGCCTAAGCAGCCGCGAGCGCGAGATCACACAACTGGTCGCCAGCGGCCTGACCAACCGGGAGATCGCCGATCGCCTCTGTGTCGCCGTCCGCACGGTGGAAGTGCACCGCGCAAATGCGATGCGTAAGCTCGAGATCGAGCGCTCGGCGGAGCTGGTACGGCTGTGGCAGCTAACGGAGACCAGCGACGCTTAAATGGCGACGGCGAAAAAGCCCTTCCCCTTCGCCGAGACCATCCGTCGTGCCACCCGATGGGCGGCACGACGGCGCTGTCAGGGGCTCACCGGAGACACCAGCGGGTGCAGTGCGACTTGCCCCACAGCGTCCTTAGAACCAGTCGAATAGCCTTTTAATGCCGTAGCCGATCGCCAGCCCCACACCGGCACTGATCACCAGCGGCAAGGCTGCCGATGCAGTCGTCACGCCTGCCAGACCCGCTACCGCGACAGCGCCGGAGGAAGCGGCGCCACTGGCGGCGCCGCCGGCGACAAGGCCAGAGACCGTGCCGGCCGAGGTGGCCGCCAGCGACTTCGCGGTGCCGCTGCCGAGCAGTCCGGCGGTCGTCCCCCCGGAAGAAGCCGCGGCCATCTTGGCGACCGTGGTGCAGGCCTCCTTGGAGCCAAACAGGGCCTGCGCGACGGCCTTGCCGGACGCGGGAGTGGCCGACGTGGCGAGGCTGCGGGTGCCGAGCAGCACGGCGGCCGCGGTATTGACCTGCCGGCTGGAATGCAGGCCCTGGATGCACCAGGTCACGAAGTGCTCGCAGTTGTTCAGGAAGACGCTGTACAGGTTCTCGCCCAGTCGGCTGTAGGCGCGCTCGACGCTCTCCCCGCGGTCGTACACGCGCAGCAGGTGCTCCCGAACCCGGACCGGGCGGCCCGCCCGGAACTCATCGAGCGAACACAGCTCGATCGCCCCGCGGGACAGGCCGTCGGCCAGCCCCGCATAATGGATGACCTTGCCGTCGCCGACATACAGTCCATGGTGGGTATAGCCGGTGCGCGGTGTCACCAGATGATCGCCAGTTTGCATGGTGTTTTTTCCTTCTTACGAACGCGGTTGCGCTGCCGGCTTCGCCGGCACGTAGCATCTAGGATCAGGCGGAGCGGGTCAGTGCCGCACGCCGGTGCCGTTGTCCGGCCCAGCGACACCCACCGGCTCGATGCCGAGCTGCCGCTCGAGCGCGATGCGGCGCGCCTCGGTGGCGTGGCTGTCGCTTTGGAGCAGCCGCTCCCATTCGAAAATGGGCGACTGATCGCTCACGTTGAAAACCACGCTCAGGCTGTCACGCGACTGGCGTTCGAAGAGAAACCCCGCGAACAGGGCGGCGCAGATGAACGCGCCATGGGAGACATAGGCTGCGCTGTCGGGCGACAGGCGCTGGAGGTAACGTTCGGCGGCGTGCTTGAGCGCGTAGCTGCTGTACGCCGGGTTGGCGTTGATCCGGCGCTGCGGTCGCAGGTGGCGCACGTAGCGCAGCGCCAGGTTGCACTGGTCGAGCGTGGTCAGCAGCAATTCACGCTCTCGCTCGAGCTCCGCCCGATAATCGAAATCGGGACGAATCAGCGCCAGCTCCGCCCGCAGCCCGAGGCCGTACTGCGTCAGCTTGGGCACGCGCCGGCTGATGGCGATCAGATCGTCCTGGCTCATCTCGGCCGGGAGATCGCCGTGGCGGCGCATGGCCCGCTCGACGAGCAGCTTCATCGCCGCATCCCAGCCGTCGGGAACGCCGTTCGCCACGGCGACGTCGTGCAGGCACTGGTGCAGGGGGCGGCCGGTCTGGTCGGCGAGGCGTTTGGCGTCCTTGCGGCAATTGCCAACGGAACGGTTGGACGGAAAACGCAGGAAGTCGAGGGCTTTCTTATGCACGGGAGTCCGTCTCCTCACACAGAGGTCCGGCTGCCGGCTTGCCGTACCTCGGAGGATACGGATACGCATGAAAAGGCCGCACGTCCTGAAGCGGACAGCGCCAACACAACAAGTGCTGGCCGACATTAGCGAGCCTTGCGGCAAGGCTCGCCGGGGAGCTTACCCGCACAACGCCGTCTTCTGCAAGCAGCCATGGAGCCGTGGCCCGGGAAGCGCGCCAGCCCGGCGCTCTTCGCGTTTGCGACTGGCGCGACGTGCCCGCCCGTGCTGCCATATAACGGTCATGACCATGCTTACAGCGGAGAACACCAACATGCTCAAGCACGCGTTCAGGCTTTCACTGCCGCCTGTCTTGGTCGCCGCTTTGGCCGGCATCCCGTCCCTGACCCTCGCCCAGGAAGAAAGCCTGCGCTTCGGCGGTGCCGCGCGCTTCCAGTACAGCTACGAGGGATATGACGATGCCAACAAGAATCGCGGCGGCGACATCGATTTCGATACTTTCCGCCTGAACCTGGACGGCCGTCTCGACGACCTCATCCTCTCCGCCGAATGGCGCTACTACGACTACATGCAGGTGATCCACCACGCCTGGGTGGGTTACGACTTCACGGCCAACCTGCGTGCCGAAGCCGGCATCACCCAGGTGCCGTTCGGCAACCTGCCCTTCAACTCGCACAGCTTCTTCTTCAGCAGCAATTACTATCTGGGGCTGGAAGACGATTACGACGCCGGCATCAAGCTGTCCTGGCTGGCGGAGCCCTGGGACGTCCAGGTGGCGTTTTTCAAGAACGACGAGCGCGGCGGCGCAGGCTCCGGGCTGGATCGTTATTCCTTCGATGTCGTCGCCCAGACTCTCTCCGACATCGACAACAGCCCCATAGGTGAAACCAACACCCTGGCCGGCCGTATCGCCTACAGCTTTGGCGCCGGCGGCAACGGCCCTGCCACCCAGATCGGTATCTCCGCCATGGGCGGCCGGCTCCACGACGGCAGCCGCCACGCCGGCAGCTACACGGCCTTCGCGTCGCACCTCAACGGCAACTACGGCCGCTGGAACCTGCAGCTGCAGGTCACCAAATACGAGTACGACCTGGACAGCGGCGCCGACCGGCTGGCCATGGGCGCGTTCGGCGCCGCCTACGGCATTCCTGCCGACGCCGTCAGCTATACCGCCAACCTCGGCTATCGGCTGCCGGTCAGCTGGGGGCCGATTTCGGCGCTCAATCTCTATTCCGACAACAGCCTGGTCACCGACAAGTCCGATGGCACGGCAGACACCGTCATGCACATCCTGGGCCTGTCCGTGGAAGCCGGGCCGGTGCTCGCCTATCTGGATTTCGTCTCGGCCAAGAACCAGCCCTTCGTCGGCGGGACCATGATCGGCGACTCCGGCGACCGCGAGCAGCGGATCAACCTCAATATCGGCTACTACTTCTGAACCGCGCGGCGGGCCAGGCTGGCCAAGGCCGGCTACAGCCAGCCCGACCGCTTGAGCCACCGGTACAGCAGCATGCACGCGGCGCCGGTCGCCAGCAGCACGAGCGGATAGCCCAGACTCCAGCGCAGTTCCGGCATGTGCCGAAAGTTCATGCCATACAGGCTGAAGATCAGCGCCGGAATGGCCAGGATCGCGCCCCAGCCGGCGAATTTCTTCGCCACGTCATTCTGGTGAACGGTGACGAAGGCCAGATTCACCTGCATGACCGCGGCCAGCGTTTCGAGCATGTTGTCGATGGCCGCGGCGATGCGGATGACATGGTCATCGACATCGCGGAACCAGACCTTCAGCTCCGTCGGAATGACCTCGTCCTGCCTGCTCATCAATTCTGCGCAGACGTCCCGCAGCGGCACGACCGCACGCCGCAGCGACAGGAGCTGCCGCTGCAGGCCGTACAGCCGGGTGAAGACTTCCCGATCCGTGCGGCCGAGAAAGCTGTCGCCCTCCAGCTGCTCCAGGCGGTCCTCGAACTGGTCGACCACCGGCATGTAGTTGTCGACCACATCATCGAGGATGGCGTAGAGGATGAAGCCCGCCCCCTGGGCGAGCCGGGCCGGCGCGCTTTCCACCCGCTCTCGCACCCGCGCGAAGGTGGTCGTCACGTTGTGCCGCACCGACACCAGGAATTGCCGGCCCACCAGCAGGTGCGCCTCGCCGGCGCGCACCTCCCCGGCGTCCAGCCAGACCGGATGCAGCACTACGAACAGCGAGTCCGGGTAGGTTTCGATCTTCGGTCGCTGGTGCGCGCGATGCGCATCCTCCACGGCGAGTTCGTGCAGGTTAAGTTCCCGCCCCACCGTCTGCAGCACTGCCGCGTCCGGCTCCTGCAACCCGAGCCAGATGAAGACGTCCGGGTCGCGCAGGCTCTGGCGAACGGCATGGATGGGAACCTCGCACTGACGGACGCCGCCCTTGTAGACCGTGCAGGCGCTGGTTGCGCTCATGACTGCCGGCTGTACTAGGGGCAGGGTGCGGCTGGCGCAAGCCGCGGCCCTTCCCTGCCCGCTCACCCCGCCAGTCGCGGCAGCAGCCAGCTGGCAATCTGGAAGTAGGTGACGACGCCCGCGACGTCGGCGATGGTGGTGATCAGGGGCGAGCTGGCCGAAGCCGGGTCGGCCTTGAAGCGGCTCAGCAGAAAAGGTAGCGACATCCCGATCAGGCTGCCGACCACCACCACGATCTGCATGGTCAGCGCCACCACCAGGGCAATGGCCGGCCCGCCGCGGGCCAGGCCGATGGGGCTGACCGCCAGCGCCAGGGTCAGTCCCAGCAGGCCGGCCACCAACAGCTCCCGGCCCAGCATGCTGGCCCAGTCGCGCAGCTCCACATCCCCGGTCGCCAGCGCCCGCACCATCAGGGTCGCGGCCTGGGAACCGGCATTGCCGCCGCTGGCGATCAGCAGCGGCAGGAAGAACACCAGCGCCACGTGGGCGGTACTCAGCTCTTCGAAAAAGGCCAGGCCGGCACCGGTGAAGATGTTGGCGAACACCAGCAGCACCAGCCAGACCACGCGGTAGCGGTAGAGCACCCCGACGCTGGCATCCTTGATGCTGTCGGTAATCCGCCCCAGCGAACCGCCGGCCTTGTGGAAGTCCTCGGTGGCCTCGTACTCGGCGACGTCCATGGCATCGTCGGCGGTAACGATGCCGACCATGCGCCGTTCCCTGTCGATCACGGGCAAGGCGATGAAGTCGTAACGGGCGATTTTCTCGGCGGCCTCGTTCTGGTTGTCGTCGACGAAGGCCGTCACGGGGTTGCTCTTCATCAGCTCGGCGAGCCGGGTCTCCGGTTCCGCCAGGATCAGCCGCCGCAGCGTGACCACGCCCAGCAGATGCCGCTGGTCGTCGATCACATAGGCGTTGTAGATGGTCTCCCGGTCCGGCGCCACCCGGCGCAGCTCTTCGATGGCTTCGGCGGCCGTCAGCTGCGGGGCGAGCGTCGCGTACTCCGAATTCATGATGGCGCCGACCGTGCCCTCACGGTAGCCGGCCAGCTGGCGGATATCTTCCCGTTCTGCCTGCGCCAGGGCCGGCAGCAGCCGTGCCCGCCGGGCTTCCGGCAGGGTGTTGAACAGGTCGGCACGCTCGTCCGACGGCATGCGGCGGAGCAGGCGCGCCACCGCCGCAAGCGGCATATCGGCCGCCAGCTGGGTCTGCCGTTCCAGCGGCAGATAGCCGAACACCCGCGGCAGCTCGGCCTCGGGAATCAAAGGCAACGCCAGGCCCAGCCGTTCCGGCTCCAGCCGGCTCAGGGCATCGGCGACGTCGGCGGCCAGCGCCTGCTGGAACCACGCTTCGAGAGTGGCCGAGTCGCCCTGCTCCAGGCACAGGCCGATAGCCTGCGCCGCCAGCTCCCCATCGAAGCGGTCTTCGCCATAGGCAAGGCGGAACAGCTCGGCGGAATCTTGAGTAATCGCTTCCATGCCTGGACTCGTTGAGATGAAAAGACGCTTTCGCCAGCGGCTGCAGCGCCGGCACCGGGAAACCGCGCTTCAGGGCCAGGCGGCCTGCCCGACCGGCGTCGGCGCTTAAGCCGCCTAGCCCTGCTCCCTGATCACGGCAACGAAGTCCTCGCCGTAGAGCGCCAGCTTGCGCTCTCCGACGCCGGACAGCAGCCGCAGCTGATCCAGGGTGTCGGGCCGGTACTCGACCATTTCCCGCAACGTGGCGTCGTGAAAGATAACGTAAGGCGGCACGCCTTGCTCCTTGGCGATCTCGCGACGCTTCTCGCGCAACGCCTGCCAGAGCCGCTCGTCGGCCTCGCTGGCAAAGCCGTGCTGCTCGCGCCTGGCCTTGGCTCTGGGGCGCTTGACCTCCTGGCGCAGCAGCAGTTGCTGCTCGCCGCGCAGCACCGGCCGGCAGGCCTCGGTGAGCCGCAGGCCGCCATGGCCCTCGACATCGACATCCAGCAGGCCGCGGGCGACCAGCTGGCGGAAGATGGAGCGCCAGCGGGCGACCTCGATGTCCTTGCCGATCCCGTAGGTGCTGAGCTTGTCGTGGCCGAAGGAGACGATGCGGTCGGTCTTGACGCCGTGCAGCACCTCGATCAGGTAGTTCACCCCGAAGCGCTGGCCGGTACGGAACACGGTGGAGAGCGCCTTCTGCGCCGCCTCGGTGGCGTCCCAGGTCGGCACCGGCTCCAGGCAGTTGTCGCAGTTGCCGCAAGGCTCCGAGAGCGTCTCGCCGAAGTAGGCGAGCAGCGCCTGTCGGCGGCAGGTGGTGAGCTCGCAGAAGCCCAGCATGGCCTCCAGCCGGTGCTGCTCCAGGCGCTTGCGCTGCTCGGGAGCGTCGGAGTCGGCGAGCATCTGCCGCAGGGTGATGACGTCCTGCAGGCCGTAGGCCATCCAGGCGTTGGCGGGCAGGCCGTCGCGACCGGCGCGGCCGGTCTCCTGGTAATAGGCTTCGATCGAGCGCGGCAGGTCGAGGTGGGCGACGAAGCGCACGTTGGGCTTGTCGATGCCCATGCCGAAGGCGATGGTGGCGACCATCACCAGGCCCTCCTCGTACAAGAACCGGTGCTGATGCTCGGCCCGCACCTGCGGCGGCAGCCCGGCGTGGTAGGGCAGCGCGGTGCGGCCGCGGGCGCTGAGCCACTCGGCGGTCTCCTCCACCTTGCGGCGGGACAGGCAGTAGACGATGCCGGCATCGTCCGGGGGCTCGGCGTCGAGGAAGCGGATCAGCTGCTCGCGG